>CAUVSV010000010.1:0-49811 GCA_963554735.1 Streptococcus oralis | reverse complement strand
GCTGATAGGTTTTAGGCTTGATTTCCTTTTTAGGGCTGACATACTTGAGGTTTTTAGCCGTCAAGTAGTGGGCCATCTGGTGGCGGTGGATAATCCCCGGTGTATCGTAGATATAAGATCCGTCGTCAAGTGGGATCTCAATCTTGTCCAAGGTTGTCCCTGGGAAGCGTGAAGTCGTGATGACATTCTGGTCACCCGTGATTTCTTGAATAATGGTATTGATGAGGGTTGATTTTCCAACGTTAGTCACACCGACCACATAGACATCGCGTCCCTTACGATAATACTCAATCTTATCAATGACTTCCTTAATTGCATGCTTGTTTTGAGCTGATGTCAGAACAACATCTACTGGACGAAGTCCTTCTTCGTGGGCACGTTCCATGAGCCACTGGCTAATCTTGCCCGGTTTAACAGACTTGGGCAGGATATCTTTTTTATTTCCCACCAAGAGGACATCATTGCCCGAGACAAAGCGTGGCAAGCCTGGGATGACAGAACCATTAAAGTCAAAGATATCAATGACATTAACCACCAAGGCATCACTGTCTCCAACCTCGTGCAAGAGTTTGAGGAAATCATCGTCCGTCAACTGAACATCTGTGATTTCATTGTAATGACGGAGACGGAAACAGCGTTGGCAATAGACTTCGCCTGTCTCCAAACCTTTTTCGAGTGCCGACTGGGGAGTAAATCCAAGACCAGCCTTGTCTGTCGTCTGAATGGTTGCTCCACAACCAATACAGAGAATTTCTTCCATAGTTAAATTCCTTTTTTATATGTAATCGGTCCGTACTTTTCAGTGATTTGCTTCATGACACGACGCTCGCGAGCTCGGTTGATTTGCGTTTTGATGGAGTCGTGTTGGACCAAGGGTTTGACCAAAATTGAGCGAATGCCTGCACGATGGGCTGCTCGTATATCTGTCATAAGTTGGTCGCCGACCATGACCACTTCATTTTTCTCATAGTGAAATTCCTTCATGGCACGGTCAATCCCAAATGTGAAGGGTTTCAAGGCCCAATAAACGTAATCAATTCCAAATTTCTCAACTGCTCGTTGAACCCGTTTTTTGGTATTATTTGAGACCACGATGATGCGAATACCTGCATCTCGAAGGTCATGTAGCCACTGTTTCATCTCTGGCGTCCCATCAGGGTTGTTCCAAGCAATGAGGGTATTGTCCAAATCAACCAAAACAGCCTTGATACCATGCGCTTGCAGGCTTGGGACTGTCAGATCATAGACTGCTTCCACAGCAAAATCTGGCATATAGTTTTCAATCGCCATCCTGGCTCCTTTTCTTAACTTTTTTTCGCAATTTTTCTCAAAATCAATGATAAAACCAGCCATAAGACCGCACTAGCCAAGCTGATGTAGACCCAAGCATAGGGCTCGTCTGTGAAGGGGAGGGGAACATTCATCCCGAAAAAACCCGTCACTACTGCCAAGACTGCTAGTAAAACTGAAATAATGGTCAAGGTTGTCAAGTTATCATTCAGGTTATTATTCAAAATGTTGTTGTAAGAGGCTGATAGTTGCTGCAGAACTTGAGAAATCAAATCGGTCATCGAAACCAGCTGATGAGCCTCAATCATGGCATCATCAAACTGTTCTCTCTCAACTTCGTTAAATCTGCGATAAAGGGCATGTCCTTGGATATGTTCTAGCAACATGCGATTCTGCTTGGCAGCCGCTGTCAGATAGACCATACCAGTCTCCAAGTCGGAAAGGGCAAAGAGGTTTTTCTTGGTCGTTCGCTGACGCAAGAGTCCATTGACCTCATCCTTACTCTTATCCATCTGTTCGATGACAGGATAGTAGGCATTGCTTATGATTTCCAGACTAGCAAAGAGAAATTTGTAAATAGAAAGCATATCATGACTCTCTAAATAGCGTGTCATCTGTTCAATCACATAGGCATTTTTCTTATTGCTAATCGTAATCAAGCGATGATGTTCTACGATAAAGGTCATGGGAAAGGCTTCATAGTATTCCTTGTCCTTTTTCAAATCCAATACATTGTAGATAAAGGTGACGGTTCCGCTTTCGCGGTGATAGTCCATGTGGGCACGCTCATTTCTATCCAGAGCATACTCGATGGTTTCCTTGTCCAATCCATAGATTTCAGAGAGATCTTCTAGTTTTTTCAATTTTCCCAAATCTAGGTTAATCCAAGTGTATCCATTGCCCAACTGCTTTTCTACAAACATGTTTTCTCCTTTACCAAACTCTTTCTATTGTACCACAAATCTGCCAAAATAGCAGAGCTACTCTGTGCGGGAAAAGTTGCTGACAACAGTGATATTTCGGTTAGGAACAAAGTGAAGGGCTTGATCGTCACCTCGCAGTTGGGTCGTACGAATCCCTACGCTAACGACCTTTCCAGAAACGGTAATCGGTCCATTTGTGAGAACCACTTCATCACCCACATCAAGCTGGCGTTCAAAGAGGATGAAAAAGCCATTGATGACATCGGATAGAAAGCCTTGCGCCCCCATACCAATGGCCACCCCAGCAATCCCTGCACCAGCAAGGAGACTAGAAACCGGCAAACCTAAAATAGACAGGATACAGTAGAGCAAAAAGAAATAAAGAATGTAGTTAAAGACATTCTCCAGCAAACGAGAGATGGTTTTTTGTCTTCCTGCATCTCGATTTGAAAATTTAAGCGAGGGCTTGACAACCTTTCGTACAGTTGCATGAAGCATCTTTTTAGCTATATAAAATAGTAAAAACAAAATCAAAAGAGAAATCACCTTGGTTAAGAGATTCTCGAAAATAGTTGTTAAGTCAAGTCTATCAAAATAGCGTTGAAAAAAATCTTGCATATAAAACTCCTTTTTACTATTATACCATAAAATCGTCCTTCTCTTTTCTTTCATAATTATTCAATTATGGGCCCTATTTTCAAAATATCACTTGCCTCTATAGCATATTTATACTATAATTATAAACAATACATTTGAAGGAGACTGCTATGAAACGAATCATTAGAGCCTGGACCAAGGCAAGCCTCATCAAACGAATCCTTATTGGAATGATTTTTGGAGCGACATTGGGGATGCTCTTTCCAAACCTTACAGGAATTGGTCTGCTTGGAGATCTCTTTGTAGGTGGACTGAAAGCTATCGCTCCTATTCTAGTTTTTGCTCTTGTTGCCAATGCCCTTTCCCAGCACCAAAAGGGGCAAAACACCAATATGAAGACTGTTATTTTCCTATACTTGCTTGGAACCTTTGCTGCTGCATTGGTGGCCGTTCTAGCTAGTTTCTTACTGCCTGTGCAAATCACCCTGACCAGTGCAAATACAGAAGTTGCTGCTCCTGACGGTATCGGTCAAGTCCTCAGCAACCTCTTGCTCAAACTGGTGGACAATCCCTTGAATGCCATTGTTGAGGCCAATTATATCGGAATTCTCTCTTGGGCAGTCGTCTTTGGTCTGGCTATGAGAGAGGCAAGTAAACATAGTAAAGAATTGCTGAAAACCATGGCGGATGTCACCTCTAAAATCGTGGAATGGATTATCAATCTAGCACCCTTTGGGATTTTAGGCTTGGTGTTCAAGACCATCTCTGACAAGGGCATTGCCAGTCTAGCTAATTACGGTATCCTCCTAGGACTCTTGATTGTTACCATGGCCTTTGTAGCTCTCATCGTCAACCCACTCATCGCCTTTCTCTTTATGAGGAAAAATCCCTATCCTCTTGTATTGAAATGTCTACGTGTCAGTGGCATTACAGCCTTTTTCACTCGTAGCTCTGCCGCCAATATTCCTGTCAATATGAAACTCTGCCAAGACTTGGGACTGAATCCTGACACCTACTCTGTCTCCATCCCGCTTGGTTCGACCATCAATATGGCTGGCGCTGCCGTTACCATAAATGTCCTGACACTGGCTGCGGTCAATACACTCGGAATCTCGGTAGACTTTGGGACAGCATTTGTGCTCAGTGTAGTAGCTGCCATTTCTGCCTGCGGGGCATCTGGAATTGCTGGGGGATCCCTTCTCCTTATTCCTGTCGCTTGTAGCCTCTTTGGGATTTCCAACGACTTGGCTATGCAGGTTGTCGGAGTCGGATTTGTGATTGGGGTCGTGCAAGACTCCTGCGAAACAGCCCTGAACTCTTCAACAGATGTCCTCTTTACAGCGGTTGCCGAGTATGCTACAAACCGAAAACTTCGTCTCTAGTCTCTGATTCCTCGTTAAACACTTGACTCTATTAGTTTAGGAAATTTTTATGTCCCTCACTCAACGTACAACAAAACTGATATTAGCGACCTGTCTCGCTTGTTTTCTCGCTTATTTTTTAGATTTATCATCAGCAGTTTCAGCTGGAATTATCGCCCTATTAAGCCTCTCCGACACGCGCAGAAGCACGCTGAAATTAGCACGTAACCGCCTCTTTTCTATGCTCCTAGCGCTCGCTATCGGTGTTCTAGCCTTTCAGCTGACGGGCTTTCACATTTGGAGTCTGGGCCTCTATCTGGCTCTCTATGTCCCTCTTTCTTACAAAATGGGCTGGGAAATCGGCATCACCCCTAGCAGTGTCTTGGTCGGTCATCTCTTGGTACAGGAATCTACTTCTCCAGCTCTCTTGCTCAATGAAGTGCTCCTCTTTCTCATCGGGACAAGCTTTGCTCTATTGGTCAACCTTTATATGCCCTCTCGTGAGAAAGCCATCCAAAGCTACCACCTTCAGGTCGAGGAAAAGTTAAAAGACATCCTGCTTCGCTTTAAATACTATCTGTCAAGAGGAGACGGGCGCAATCAAGCCCAACTCGTTGACCAATTAGACAAGCTCCTCGATGAAGCTCTCAAACTGGTCTACCTGGATCACTCGGATCATCTCTTTCACCAGACGGACTACCATATCCACTACTTTGAGATGAGGCAGCGACAAAGTCGCATCCTGCGAAATATGGCCCAGCAGATCAACACTTGCCAGCTAGCTGCTAGTGAGAGTTTGATCTTGGCCCAGCTCTTTTCTAAGATTGCTGCCCAGCTAAGTCAGACCAATCCTGCTCATGACCTACTTGATGACATCGAACGCTATCTGCAAGTCTTCCGCAATCGGAGTCTCCCTAAAACACGTGAGGAGTTTGAAACCCGTGCCACCCTCCTTCAACTACTACGCGAAGCCGAAACCTTTATCCAGGTCAAGGTCGATTTTTACCAGAAATATGGAAACTAGAACACAAAGAACCTCAGAGGATTTCCTCTGAGGTTCTTGTGTTTTGCGTTTGGGAGGACAGCTTGTTTGACCATTCTCCTTTGAATCATCAAGATAGGGATATTTTCTGGAAAACATGAATCCCTAACACGGCTAGCCATACTTAAAAAATCACATACTATTTCATCAGTAAGATTAACTTTCGTAACAATCCAAGCTAGAAGACTTTATACTTTTCTCCCGCATAACCGCAAGGGATGTAGCCTGCTTGATATAAAGCATACAAATCATCATAAAATGTTGACTCAGCTTGGGGAACCTCTTTTTTGATGGTCAAGTACCTAGCTATGCCAATGATATCAAATAGAATCTGATCTTTCATGGATGCTACTAGTTTACCTTCCCCGATCAGGTTATCTAATCGTGCTTCAATTTCAGGAATTATTTCCTCTTTTGCGCTAATTCCCAGTGAGTTCCAGTGCTTATGAATATCACTATGATTTTTAAAAATATAAACACTAAAATCACCACCTTTCTCTAACACAAAATTCTCCCATTTTAAACTATTAATACTCTTCTCCGCTTCTTGCAGTTTCTTTATCTGTTTGATGGGAACAGTCGTTTCTCTGTTTTCCTTTAAAAAGGGAAGCGAAATCAAACTTTTAATAACATCATCATTTATTTTCATAAATAACCTCCATTTTATATGAAAACACTAATTTCCTCACATTCTCTCTTCCTACAACTGTCCACTTTTTACCAGCTTTTTATAGTATCGTTTGCTGTACCATTCTCGATCCGATATCTTTAAATAAGCCTTATACTCTTCTGAATATTTGTGGATATAGTAGGCTTGAAAGATATGGACATTGATCATAAAGGCGATAAAATGACCTCCAATGACAAACCAAACCGGCAAAAACAAGCCTAAAATATAGAAATACCACTGAAGAGGGACTTGATATAGCAGATGATAGACCAGCGACACTGGAAAGAGGACTGCCGTGATTCCAGCGAGAATCCTGACTAGCTGCTTAAGGATTGACTTTTCCTCTTGATCATTTAGTCTGCGCTTGAGATTCTGGATACTATTGAGAATAATCCAGAAAAAGAGAGCCATACCTATCCCAAGCTCAAGCCAGAAGCCCAGCCATGTATAAGCATCATAGGCCACTGCACTGGCAAAGTACAGTCCAGATATGAAAGCGCAAATGGACATGGCAAAGTAGAAGGGAAAGTAGGTCCAAAGCTGGCTAGTCAAACGTTTTTTGGGCCAAAAAACAAGCACCATTCCTAGATAGGATATCACATATACCGTCAGATTAAAGGGCTTTAGAAAGCTACTCATGTTATGAATCAGCAGTCCTGCTTCCAGAGAAATGATATGAACATCGCTATCTACACTGATAAACTCTGGTATCCCGATTAATACGCCATAGATCAGAATCCCTGAAAAGCAAAATCCAAGAATAATCACTGTAAAGAGGCGGTTGATGATGCCCATATGAATGGGGTTGGGCATCCCTGCGGTCAGAGCAAAATCCCCCTGGGTCACAATGCGCTTACTTCTTTCAAAGTCTGCACCGAAAATACGGATGTCTTTCATTTTTCATCTCCAAATTTCATCTGGCAAAACGCCGTATATTCTTGAGAATCTTCCATTTGAGGAGGTCATCACATAGCAACTATCGCAACAGCTACTCCTCGCTTCGTTCAAGATACAGCACTCACTTTCTGGGATTTGACTGTTCCCTAACACCTAGTTACACGTTTCGTTCTCCGGTTCTTTCTTGAACAAGATTTTCCCTTGGCTATAGAGCTTCATAATCTTTACAAAACGAACGGGATTGTTTTGGTTGTACAACAAAAAGAGCACGAAAAACATTATACCTGCTCCCCAAAAATCATAGCCGCGTTCGATCGGTTGCCCAAATTTTTGAGTGCAGTCGTAAAAAACATACAAAAGATAGATAACAAAGGCAAGTATGATGTAACGAGTGATTCGATAGATCGTAGCAGATGCCTCAGCTGGATCAAAGTGTTCGTCCCTTACCATCAAATTATGTGACACTGCATAGTAAAACACCTTCTCCGTTGTTGGCTGAGCCTTGCGCACATTTTTATAAAGTCCTCGCTCAAGAATTGCGGTAAACAATAGAAACTCAGCCAGCCACAATAGTAACACATAGCTCAAACTGGTCCAATTATAGACACCAATATCCAAGGCTGAAAGGAGGCCATAGAGACCAGGTCCACCTGCCATCAGAAAAATAACCATTTCAGGAATGTAAGCATTGGTCTTATAAGCACCTTCCGTATTGAGTAAAACACTCTTTGGAGCAGCCAAGGCCTCCCCAGTCTTTTGGTCATAGTAAACCGCCTGACCATCGCATTCTCCGATAAAAACCCGACGACGTCTCAGAAAAAACATACTCTACCTCTTTCTATCTCATTCTTTCAAAAAAAGATCTTAGTCCTTCTTCACTTCCTTGATAACAAATTCTTCATCCGTCCCCATACTCACTTCCAGATAGACATCTGGATTGTCATCCGCTCGGCAGATGAGGCTCAGTTTTCTAGCATAAAAGCGGTCCAGGATATCAAATATTCTGGGCAAATTGTTTTGGTTATAAAGAACAAATGTCAAGCCTAATAAAAGTCCTGTTAGGACAATCTTGATAATCTCTCCCCCGATGGGAGTGCCCAACCTCTCTTGGTAATTCCAAATAAAATTATAGGCATAGAAAAATCCAACCAAGGGAACCAGAGAAAGCAATGCTCTTATCCAGCGTGTAGCGTTGCGACTATCTTTTTCACTCATCTCTGCCTCAGCTTCCTTTGTTTCCTCTGACTTTTCCATAAGCGCCAGACAAATAGTTTGAGTAGTCACCTGAGCCCTGTTGACATTTCGATACAAGGCGCGTTCAACAAGGATGGTGATGAAAGCAAACTGCCCTAACCAAATGAGAAGAACACTCCAGAAGGTAGACATGGTATAGGTTCCTTGTATAAACAAGCGGAAGAAGGAAATCAACCCACTACCACTTGATAAGAAGAGAACTACCAATAGGGGGATATGGCGATTCATCCTACTAGACTTTTCTGTATCCAAGAGCTTGCTCTTTGGTGCCTCCAAAAGTTCGTGGGTTTTGCGATCATAATAAATCGCCTTGTCATAGTATTGGTTAAAAAATATCCGACGTCTTCCTAAAAACATCTCTTTCTCTTTCTAGTTTCTTTCAGGAAAAGGCGCACATTTCTGACCTTTCCCTTTTGACTTGTATGAAATCAGTCTCTTATCCCATAGATAAACTGTCCTACTAGTATACCATAAACCCTATGGACTAGCGTTTGGAAAACAATAAAAGACCACCTCAAGGGTGGCTGTTTATACAAGAAACTAGTTCTCGTTATATTCTTGCTGGAAGGCTTCCATAGCTTTGAACTGTTCTAGTTCTTTTTCATTAGCCGGCTGCTTGCCAAGGTATTTGTATTCAAAAAAATCCATTTGTTGGCCTGAGGTAAAACCACTCTCGAACCAAGGTGCGTAGTCAAATGTAGCAGTCAATTTTGTACCAATAATCTTTATAACACATGTTGTCCATAAAGCCTGCTCTTCATTTTTAAAGATTTCCCTCAATTCCCAAGCTAATTTGAAGGTGCGTCTTTCATTTTCTCTAAATTCTGAATTAGGCAACTTATACTTCTTGGGAATAAAAAGATTATAAATATAGTCACTTTTTCCTTCTTCGTTGAAGAAATAGTAGACTTCTCCACCATCAAAAGTCAGGGTAATATTAATAAAAAGATTTTCCCAAGCTACAGGTATAGTCTTATGGACACTCTGAGCAATTTCCATCACTTTCTCATTAATCTGTTTTTCCATATGTTCCTCCGGTTTGGTTTATACATTTCAGGACAAGCATGGGACCTAGACTTCCTAATCCGCCTTGAGTTTTTCTTTACAGTAATCAACGATATATTCATTAATCCATTTACCCTTATTTTGGAATTTTCCGTGTTTACGCTTTGCGATCAAGCCTTCAGCCTTTTGGAGTGCCTCTGCATACTGCTCTTGGTGGATCATTAATAGCATTCCTATTAAATCATAACCTACAAGACTAGGTCCGTTCTTGACCGTATAGGCATAGAAGTCTTCAAAAGTTGGGAAGCTATTTATAAGTTTTACAACTTCTTCATGCACTTCTGAGAGCACCTCAAAAACCTTGGATTCGACTTTTTCTAAGTCAAGGTCCTCCATCATCCAGTCTTCTTTGACCATCCTATATGGTAATGATAAACTATCGACTGTAAAGGCTCCAACTGCCCGAAGACTCATGGGTTCCTGCGAATTGCTCGCCATATCAAAAACTTCCCAAAAAATGTCATCAAAAATATATGGCTTGATATAAGGGTCAATTGTCAAACGAAACTCATTATCTGGGAAATTAATATTAATCCTATACAAAACCAAATAGTCTCCCACTTTGTTGAAATAGGCCCAATCTCGAGACTTTAATTGTAATTTTTTTGCTGCATTGCGCTGAACTTTTTTCAATTCTTTTTTTAGTTGTTTATCTATTTTTGAAAATTTCACCATTGAATTACCTCACTAATCTGATCTTATTCTTCTTATCCACGAAACTAGTTCTCGTTATATTTTTGCTGGAAGGCTTCCATAGCTTTGAACTGTTCTAGTTCTTTTTCGTTTCTTGGTTCAAATCCTAGAAATTGATATCTGAAAAAGTTCATTCGAGCAGTTGGCCCAAAATTACTTTTCAACCATGGAGCATAGTCATATTCTACTGAAAGCTTGTTATTTTCATCCAAATGGATAATACAAATATACCAATCTGCCAAGTCATTTTCAATAAACACTCTTTTCAGATCTTCTGATTTTTTAAATAAAACCTTGTTTTCGCTTAAAACATCCATCATCGATAGACCAAAATCTTCTGGCATTTCAAGATGGTAATGATAGTGATTTTTATATTTAAAATAAAAATATGCTTCACCACTATAGGTCTTGTCCATCTCGATTACAATATACAAATCATCCCATTCAACTGGAATCATATCGTTGGCTTGATGCACGATTTCGATAATTTTTTCATTCATTTGTTGTTCCATATTTTCCTCCGATTTGCTTGGATCTTTTCTCCCGGTCTAATATTCCTTATCTATGAATGAATCTGCATCCTTACTGATAGGTCACCATCATAAAAACAAGGAGCAAGACAAACAAGGCGAAACTGAGCAAAAGAGTTATAATTTTCACCAAGCGGTTGTTCTGCCAGTAGCCTGGTTTTCCGATATTGCTAGTCGCATCCATGGAAAAGAGTTGGCTTTGGCGAGGTTGGATGAGAACCAGGACAATCAAGGCGATGGCTAGGATTATTCCTACAATCATCAAAACTTCCATCATTTTCACCTCAAGATTCCTAATAATGTAAAAATTAGGGTAAGAAGGATGAGCAAGCCGAGTAAAATGGAGAAGATTTTACTGATCTTTTCTCCTCGGGTAGGCTTTTCTTTCTTAAGCGCTCCTTGCTTTAACTCTTCCATGCGTCCTTCAACATCCTTGTAAAATAAATCTTTTTTAGTCATGTCCTTCCCCTATTATCCTTTCCATCCTCTCTTGGTAAGTAGCCAAGTCCACATAGTTGGCATGGCGGCCTTGATGCCCAAGGGCTTGTCCCATCTTGTCAAGACTGCTGAGAGCTTCTTGAATCTTCGCAATCATGTCTCCAACAGCCTGCACATCAAAGAGGTGTTCTGGAGCTGTGTAAGGTCTGTTATGAGCTGTCTGGTTAAAGGCTAGGATGAGCATATTGTGCTCAAAGGCTTGACGGACAGCATCCAAAAGCTCGTTTCCGTAATTGATATCCAGATAGAGATCCGACAGCTGGTAGAGTTCTTGGATTTTTTGTGGACTAGCGTTTTGATAGAGAACGACATTGGGATAGGCAAGTAAGGTCAGCAACTTGGACGACATTTCAGTCACTGCCGCGATTCGGAAGGTCACCATTGGCAAGGACTCAATCAAGGTTTCGATATGCTCGATCTGATCCGAGTTGGTAACGATCAAGGCATCTGGTCGGACGAAGTTTTCTCTTTTGAACTGATAATGATAACCTAGATGGACAAACTTGTCATGATAGGCTGGGTTGGCCAAGGCCAAGGCCTTTTCATAGGTAGCCTTGTCTGGTATGAGGATCTGCTTGGCTCTCAGCCCCTCTTGCTCCAAGAGCAGCTGCATATTACCAGGAAGACAATCACCTAACGGTTCTTGCCAAACCAAGATATCCTGTCCGCTCTTGTCTGGATAATGGTATGAGACCAAGAAAGAGGTAGCTAGAATGTTAAAGAGAAGGTGGCGAGTGTCGATTCCTAAGTCTTGCAAAAAGAAGATCGTGAACTCCACTCGATTTTTAAAATGGCGCAGGGCTTGTCCGGGCAAGGTTAGGAGGATATCGCCTGTCACATGATTTTCCAGGACAATTTCCTGTCCCTTTGCATCCTGATACTTGGTCAGGATATCCTGCCCATCTGCACTATAGGTGGTCTTGGCAAAGCAGGCTCCGTATCGATTATAGTGATCTGCTTGGTAGATGCGACCGGATAGGTCCTTCCAGTCGACTTGCTTGACCAAACGGGCCTGAGGAGCATCCACATAGTGAATCACCCCCCTCTCCCGAGAATCCTCTAAGATATGCGCCGACTGATTATTTCCCGCAATCTCCCAAAACTCAGGTACGGCTACTTGATTGAAATAAAGAGCTTTTCCTGACTTGTAACCTAGATAGTAGGTAAAGGGAGAGAGAATCCCATCTGGGAGAAATCCATCTGGATCGATCACAACTGTGACATGGGACAGACCAGCAGCTTCTAAACTTTCATGTAAATCTCGACTTTCCTGACCATAACGATCAAATAGTTGAATCATGCAGGACCTCCTCTATCGTTTTCTTCCACTTGTCCCTTACTTTGTCTGTTAAAAATTCTCTCGCTAGGTCATAAGATGCTGTTCGCATAGCTGGCAAATGATTTTCCTGATAGAGCTGGCAGATCTTTTCCGCAAAGGCTCTTTTAATCGCCGTTTCTACATGGTCATCCGAACTTGGGATCAAGTAACCATTTTGACCGTCCTGGATAAAGGTCTGGTTGCCATAGGGTACATCAAAACCAATCAGGGGCAAGCCTGAACCAACTGCCTCCATCAAGGTCAGACCAAAGCCTTCACTGGTTGAGGCTGTCAGATAGACCTCATACTGGGGATAAATCTGAGCTAGATCTGCATGCCCCTTGAGCTGGATATAGTTCTCCGCTTGGTGAGCCGTGATGATTTCCCTTAAAAGGGATTCCTCACCCCCACTGCCATAAATGTCAAAGGTAAGCTCAGGGAGGACTTGATGCGCTTGGATAACCGCCTTGACGA
Organism: Streptococcus oralis; assembly: GCA_963554735.1. Taxonomy (GTDB): domain Bacteria; phylum Bacillota; class Bacilli; order Lactobacillales; family Streptococcaceae; genus Streptococcus; species Streptococcus oralis_CX. Next base: position 37,199 of record CAUVSV010000010.1, on the reverse strand, counting down.
GCCAATCGATGTGTTTTTCCTTGGCCAGACGCGAAGCAGTAATGAGAGAAAAGGGCTTGCGTTCCCTAGCAGGCTCCGTCAGCTGATCAATGCTCCCAACTGGAATCGTGACGATTCGTGGACAATGCTGACTGTACTGGGCAAATTGACCTTCGAGAACTTCCTTCTGCCGATCCGTAGACACGATAAAGCAATCGACCTTGTCCGCATTTGTAAACTGATACTCATAGTAGTTGTTCCAAAGGAGATAGTCTTCGTTGCTAGCATTTTCACTATAGTGCTCTGCGTGAACGACAACTGCTAGATGGGCCTTTTGTGCTTCTTCAAAAACAGCCTGACCAATCCCTGTTTCCCTGTCCAAGATGACCAAATCAGACTTGCTCAAGTTCAAACTTTGCATAAAATAGCGCATAAGGGCTGGCTTTCCGTACAGAATCCGGTCCTTAAATCGATAGACCTCTTCCTGTCCTTCAGTCAGCAAGATATCGTAAGCAGTGCTGCCATCTTCATTGAAAAAGCTTCGTTGATAGAGTCTAGCCACTTGGTCTTTGGGCGCGAAATATTCTGTACAGTAGCGTGTGTAGGAGAAATAATCCTTGCGAATCAAGTTCCCTCCAAACACATACTCTGCATGCTGTACTAGATTCTTAGCCGAGTCTACCAAGTAGCAGGTCACAAACTTATCCTCATCTGAAAAGTAGACGCGCAAGACCTTGCCATCCTGCTCCCTATGACTCTCAAGGCCACCGAAAGCGGCCAAGACCTCGTCAACTGTAACACTGGTCGGTGCTAGCTTGATATCTGTAAAATGATTGTAAAGCCAGATTACCTGGTCATCCGCAAAGCCGATATTGGCCGTTAAATGCTGGATATTGTCTGCTAAAATCAAGTCGGTAAAGATAAACTTAGATGCTAGGTCTAAACTTCTAAAAATCCCTGCTCGGTAGGCCTGGGCATATTCGACACCACTACTCGCCCAACCGATTCCTAGATTTATATTGTAAATTGTCATATGATCCTCTTTTTATGGAAAATGGGTGAGAATCTCACCTTTGGGCGTTACTTCCACAATCCCCATGAGAAGATTGCGTACCATATCTGTACGGATTTGTTGCTTCATGGTTTCAAAGCCAGCATAGGCCTCCTGATAGTACTCTACGATAGGGTTCTTTTGAGAAGCAGACTGGCTCCCGACTGCTAGACTGAGCTGTTGGAGATAGTCGACTTGCTCAACCCAGTTGTCATCAATAGCCTTGAGCATGGATATTCTCAGAAAAGAGTCATAGAGCTGGTGAGGTTGGAGGACTTCCTTTTTAGCTACGATTTCCTTGGCTATTATTTTCTCTAGTAACTCCCGAATCTGATCTGCATCAGCTAAATCCAAATCAGCTGGTAATTCTCTCATCCCAAAGCTAATATTGGTCACGATGAAGTGAAAGAGCTCTTGGGGGCTGCTATAGGTTTTTTCTGAGATTTGTTTGGTATAGTCTACCAGTATGTCCTCAAGGATATGTTCTAAATCACGGCTCCCATCTAGCAAGCAATCTCTTTCTTTGTAGACCATCTGACGCTGAATATTGACGCTTTCCGCATACTCTAAGGTTTGTCTGCGTGCAGAGCGACTGGCACTATCACTAGCCTCTTGGGCTTTTCTGACGAGATTGCGGTACTTGCGAGCCTTAAGTAGGATGGGTTTGCTGATATCTTCCACTTGGTAGTCTTGATACAGGTCGTGAACCCAAGACGGCCCGAACTTTTTGATCACATCATCTTCAAGCGACACGAAAAATTGAGACATGCCTGGATCACCCTGGCGGCCAGAACGACCTCTGATTTGCAGGTCAATTCGTCGGCTCTCCATCCGCTCGGTACCAATCACAATCAAACCGCCCAAGTCTGCAACACCTGGACCGAGTTTGATATCTGTCCCGCGACCTGCCATAGAAGTCGCAACGGTCACTGCCCCCATCTGTCCAGACTCTGCGATGATCTGGGCTTCACGCGCCGCATGATTGGCATTGAGGACATTGTGGGAAATCCCCTCTCGCAAGAGCAAGGACGAGTAAAGCTGGGACATTTCAACAGATCCGACAAAGATCAGGAGCGGATTGCCTTTGGCGTGGTAAGTCTTGATAGCTTCGAGAGAAGCATAGACTTTCTCAGGGAGGGTCACATAGAGATTGTCCGGATGGTCAATCCGCCTAAGTGGGCGATTGGTTGGGATGCGAATGACAGCCATATTGTAGGTTTCGAAAAACTCTTTTTCTGCCACCTTTCCCGTTCCTGTCATACCTGAGATTTTGCGAAACATCTTAAAGAGACTCTGGTAGGTGATTGAAGCCATGGCTCTGGTTTCAGGAGAAAGCTTCACATGTTCCTTGGCTTCGATGGCTTGGTGGAGACCGCCTTGAAGCTTGGTCATTTCCATCAAACGCCCTGTTCCCTTGTCTAACAAGACCATTTCTTCCCCTCGAACCAGGTAGTCCTTGTCTCTGGTAAAGAGCGTATGGGCTCTAAGAGCATAGACCAGATGCCGAACATAACTGGCGTACTCTTCCTTGTAGAGATGATCAATTCCTAGGAATCCTTCAACCGTATGGGCCCCCTTTCGGGTCAACCAAACTTGGTCTTTTTCTTCCTTGTAGATGTAGTCTTCTCCCTGGACCAAGGTCGTCACTAGGGTATCAATCATCCCATAATAGTTAGACTGGACGCGGGGAGAACCTGCGATAATCAAGGGAGTTTGGGCACTATCGAGTAGAATATCATCGATCTCATCAATGATGACATAGTTAAAGGGAGGCAGGAATTTCCCCTCACGAGTAGAAGCAAGATTGTCATTGAGATAGTCAAAGCCCAATACACTATTGGTCGTGTAGACGATATCTGAGGTGTAGATCTTTCTTTTCTCTTCGGCAGTCAAGTCCTCCTTTGGATCCTCTGAAAAGGGCAGACCGACAGTTAGACCTAAAAATTGGTAGACTGGACCCATTTCACTTGCGTCCCGTCTAGCCAGATAGTCATTAGTCGTGACCAGCATGCTGCCTTTTCCCGTTAGGGCATTGAGGTAGAGGGGCATGGTGGCAGTCAAGGTCTTACCTTCACCCGTATTCATCTCAGCCACATTTCCTTGGTGGATCACAATGGCTCCCATGACTTGCACATCATAGGGAAAGAGACCCAAGACCCGTTTATCGGCCTCACGGACAAGGGCATAGGCTTCTACCAATAACTCATCCAAGGTTTCTCCCTGGGCAAGGCGCTGGCGAAACTCCTCTGTCTTTGCAGCCATTTCCCCATCGCTGAGAGCTGCCATCTCTTCTTTAAGGACGTTGATTTGGCTTAAAAGCTTCTTGACCTTTCTCAGTTGTCTTTCTTGATACAAACGATTAAACACCAGCATCCTCCTCAATAGAAAACGAAACAAAGTCAAGAGCCTCAAAACCTGCACTAATCAAGGAAAGGCGATAGGTGTAGGCCGTTTCAGGATAGGTGAAGCTAAAAGAAAATTGCCTTTCAATCTTCTCCTCGATGATTTCCTCATAACGGTTTAAAAAAGTCAGTTTGAGATAGAGGCCATTGGTCGGTTGAACCTGCATCTTCATAGATAGACGGTAGGTATGATTTTTCTTAAGAAGAGGGAGGTTGGGCTGGCTTCTAGTAGCCTGGTAGTTGACACTAGAAAACCAGGTTTTAAGGGTTTCACCTGAAGCCAGCAAAGGATTTTTCAGGGTAACATGACCGTCTGCATGATAGGTGATCTGGCTCCCGTAAAGATAAGTGGCTCCCATCTCACCCCACCTAATATCCTCTCTCTTGATGATAATCATGTCTCACCTCTTCCGTATTCTTCTAGTATCATCTTGTAAAAATGAATAAACCAGGCAACGTTTGTTCCTGTGTCATCATTGTGTCGACCTGCTGTCCCTTTAGACAAGATCTTGGCTCCTGTCTGGCAAAGAGTTTCCACTAGCTGGTCATAGGCACCACTATCCATATCCTCGTCCTTCATGTAAGAAAGGCCGAAGGTCGTCTGGGAAAAATCAGCTTGTTTAAATCGAGTCCAAAAACGTTGATCCAAGTCCTTCATGTCTTTCTGGCTCACTCCTCCTGTCTGAAAGTGCAAAACATCAAAGCTAGTTGGAAAGACTCCTGGCGCCTCTAGCCGTCCCCGCTGTGCGATGGTTCCTAGATTTGTCAAGGGTTTTCCGACTACGATTCCCTTGGGCTCAAAGTGAGAGCCATAATAGAGGGCGGGGAAGGTTCCCATTGACAGGCCAGATAGGATCAAGTCACTTCTATCCAAGCCTAGATAGTCTAAATAGTACTGGATGGTTGCTTGAATTTTATCTTCTAATTCCTCAGTTCCCAGGTAAAAGGCTCCTCCTTCTAATCGAGGATCCGAAAAGAGGAGAAAGGGGCATTGGAGATTCTTCATCATCCAGTAACCCTCAAAACCTTCCGCCGGACGATAACCTGAGAAATAGACCGCTAGAGGAGGCTTAAAATCTCCCGGGTGAAAGAAATAGTTGATTTCCTCACGTTTTTTGTCATGTAGGATATTGCCTCCGAGAACAAACTTTCCAAACTGTTTCCGGCTCCAGCGTTGGTGGAGATTGCCGATGTTGACCTTTCCCTGGCCACACGCTTCGAGGGAAATGCTCAGATAAGCGTCATAGTCTTGCTCCACTATGATTGCTGAGGCAAAGTCTGCTTCCTCAAGGAAAATATCCTGTTTTATCTCTGAGATGGATCCTGCTGGGATCTTTCGCAAACGCAAGCGCAATTCCACTGGTCCACTCTTTTCATATTCGAGCCAGAGTTCGATTGGCGAATGGGCTTGGACGGTCTGATTATAGGCCCAAGAGGCTAGCTGGGTATAGGTTTTCCCAAAATCACCTTCTAATTCCAGATGCTCAAATCCTTGATAGGAGACAGAGCCTTGGAAACTCGGGTGAATCCGTATCGTAGCTGGGCTCAGCTTGTCCCCATAACCACCTTCAAAGAGGGAGGTGGAAAGGTCTCGAACAAAGCCCTGTCTGTCTGACAGGTCCATCGCTTGCATGCAGTGCTGTTTGATGAGGTTTTGAAGACTTTCATCCTGACTTGCAAACTGTTCTGGATAGAAAACCGTATAGGGTTCCAAGCTAGATGCAAAAGGCAACAAATCTACTAGGTAAGCCCCATCCGTGAGAATGACAGCATGAAAGTGATCTAGGTCATTCTCATCCATGATTTTCTGGATGGCATACGGTGTGTTGGGAGGAACATGATACCAGTCAAGTTGGGCTGGTAGGGCAAGTGTATCTCGCCAATCCTCTGGACCGATTTGCAAGATCTTATACTTCTTTTCCATGAGTCACCTCCTCCAACCACTTTTCTAGCTTGATTAGGAATTGCTCCCCAGTGTGTTCCTTTATCTTTTCGATGGAATGGATCAGAGCATCATTCCACACCTGCAGGCTATCGAGATAGTAATGGGCAGCTTGAGCAAAATCGGCAGTATTTTCCAACAGATAGCCATTCTTCTGATGACTGACATACTCTGTTTTGACCTTGTTGATCTGAGGGATACCAGCACTAATCCCCGCTATCTGGGTATAGAGGAGAGGCTGACTGTTCAAGTCGACAATCAAACGAACAAATTCCAACTGCTTAATTAACTCCGATTCATCCTTCATATTGACAAACGAATAGCGCTTACTCTGATGGCAATTGTCCTCAAGTGGATTTTCAGCTCCTTGGTAATCAACTTCCTTCTCCAGTTCCTGGTCTTGAAACTGCTCTGCAATCATCTCTGCAACTCGTGTTTCCAGTTGTTTCATTTCTTCTTGACTAGCAGCAAATGCTCCAAAGACCAGCTCCGTATTCTTGTTTTCAGAAAGGAAATGCAAGACCTGATAGAGTGCTTGGTCCTCTATCCCCTGCTCAAAGTCCAGTTGATAGTAGATGAGCGACTCCTTCCGAGTCTGACTCTTTCCCAGCTCCAAGCGGGTATCAAAAGGCGATAAATGGCGAAACTTCGCTGCTTGTTCTGAAAAGACAGACTGAACCAAGCGCAGGGTGTCCTCTCTGTCGACCAGAACAAGATCCACCTTATCCAGCAGACCTGCCAACTGAGGTAGTTGTTCTTGAGGATTTCGTCCGATAAAAAGACTGAGAACCTTGGTAGTTTGGTGAGGCAATCGTTCTAAAAGGAAAGAATTGTGCTGGTCACACGCAGGCAGAAAATAGGTCGCTCCTTCCTCAGGATGTTGAGCTATTTTCTTGTCAAAAAACTCAGCAATCAGTTCTCCCATATCTCGGTAAGCCTCTTTTTGGAAGCGAAAAGCAAAGATAGGATTGACCTCGATACGGCCATCATCTTGCAAATGCTCTCTAAACTGCCACAGTCCCTTGGGATTGAGGTAATCTTGGTAGATAGCCTGACCATCTTCGTAGTAAATCACACTGGAAACCAGCCCCCGATCATCCATCAGATAGTTGGCAGACAAGAGCCCATCTTCCTTGAAATACTGAATCGTACTGATAAAACCTTCTATCCCGTGCTCCACCTGGGCATAGGGCTTGCCATCCTTCAGTACCAGAATAGTAAAGGGACTGTAAATAAACTCGCAGTCCTCTTCCCACTCAATATCTCTGACCTGCAAGACCTGCGGTCGAATCTCATGAAAATCCTGCAATTCATCAAATAAGGAATAAACCTGTGCTTCTAAAATACCTTGGCGATGGAGAAAATAGCGAAGATGAGGCTGATAGGACAAAAGGAGGACCTGTGCAGGAATCCCTTGGCATTGCATCAAGCGAATCTGATTAAAGGTGTCATCAAATTCTAGCTTAAAATGAGAAAAATACCAGGGTGTCAAATCAGCATGCCAGGAACGCTCCTTGCCATACCAGGCTGGGATAAAGTAATACATCAAAACCTCCTAGAATAGTGGCTGATACCTTTCATTTAGTCTGAGCGCTTGCAGTTCGTCGTGAATCGTAAAGAGCATGCCACTCAAAATTAAAAAGAGTCCAGGAATCATGCTGACTTTTAACAGACTCTCATCCTTCAAGACAAACAAGATTGGAAGTCCAGCCAAGGTAACGTTAAAGACTGCACCTATCAGAGCAAAGCGGAGAACCAAACGGTTGATAAAGCGACTGGTATCCTCACCGGGATAGACTCCGTAGATGTAATCTCCTGATTGTTTCATCCGATCTGCAATCTGTTGACCACTCACATTGACAAAGGCAAAGGCAATGCTAAAGACAAAGAGGATAAGGATATAAGCGTAAATCCACAAGGGTTTCCCCATCGCATACTGCTCCAGTAGGGCAGGGTAGAGCGGATTACCCTTGTCCAGATGTTGAAGCAAGATCAAGAGATAAGAAGGCAAGCCCATGAGACTCATCACATACATATAAGGCATGCCACCTGCAGGATTGAGCATGATTTCCAGATAAGAATAGCGTTTAAAGCGAGAATGGAGCCCGATTTTATTGATAGGGATGCGGTATCGCGCTCGATAAAAGAAAACGACTAGATAGGTAAAGAGGACACCAAGCACTACCAATAGGAAAAGCAGCCAAGGAGATATCTTATGAACTTGGACCGATTGGAGGATGTCCTGAGGGAGTGAAGCCACCATACTTGCCAATAAAATGACGACAGGGCCTCCAACTCCGATAGACGCATTGATGTCCGACAGCCAAACTAAGAAGAAGGTCCCTGCAACCAAAAGGCTGGTATTGAGGAGAAAGACCAAGAAGGGATTGTAGGGAGCTTGGACAGGGAGGTTTGTCGTCAAGGCCAAGGCCTGAATCAAGGCAATCCCTAACGTCAAGTACATTTTCCGTCTATCCTGAACTTCCGAAGAAACTGAGTTTAAGCCCAGTTTCTTTGAAAAGGAAAACATCTGCCACAAGATCATAGCTGACATCCAAGGTGAAAGCCCGATGGAAAAGAGAGAGAGACTGCGAAGATTTCCACCAGTCAGAGCTACTGAAAAGTCCAGATAGGCTGCGCTTCCTCCGAGAAAATCCCGACTATTGAGGTCAACAAAAGGAAGAGCCAGACGACTCCCGAGCACATAAATAAAGAGCAAAAACAGGGTGCGCATCCCTTTTTTTACTGCTATCGATGAACGAAATTCTTTCACTAGCTCCTCCTTTTCATTTTTATCTTTCTGTCCTGTCACACGAGGCCTATCCAGCCTTTTTATCTTAGCACATTCAAATCTCTATCTCAGTTTTCGTGAGCTTTCTCGTCCAGATAAGCTGTCAGAGCTGCTACCATTTCTTCTGGTCTTTCTGCTGAGAAAATACCCGCATAGGTACTTTGAGGTAGTTCCCGCGACTGGGTATTGTCAAAAGTCAAGATCGGTTTCTCAAAGCGTGAAATATAGTCATAAACAACACTCAACTTGTCATCGTGGTTAATATCGAGATAGACATCTGTCTGCTGGATCAATTTCTCGACCAAGAGAGGGAAGGTGTTGGGATAGAGGGTCACATTTTCAAAATGTGACAAGAGCATGAGTTCCGGTGCCATCGTCGTATAGGCTGTAATGTAGAAATGCACCTCTGGCAAGGCTTGAACCAGATAGTCGATTTTCTCAAGATGCCAGGAATTGGTCAAATTAACACAAGTCATAACTGGCTGATAGACTGTGACTGGATAGTCAATTCCTGCCTGACGCCATTTTTCAGTAATGGCAGACCACTCCATCAGATGATAGTGCCACCAAACCTCACGCAAACGCCCAACCGAATGAGTATTCCAAGGTTTGTCCTGAGAGAGGAAATGCAAAATGGCTGGCAGGGGCTCTAGGGGAATCTGGAAGATAAATTCATGTCCATGTGAGGCAGCCCCACTGTCAAAGCCAATCTGAAAATTATAGTTCTGGTCCAGAGAAGTATAGCTGTCATGAAAGAGCATATTGAGGATAGACTGGTCCCCTTCACTGACATGTTGGTGTTCCCGCTCCGTCAGCTCAACTAGCTCTTGTCTCATAGCTTCTGCCCGCCATTTTTTGTTGTTTATCAAGAGAACCCCTGCATTAAAACCAACCCCAACTCCAAAACAAGATGGTGCTGCAGCTAGATAGTTTTCGCCTAAGTCCATTTCAAAGAGAGCCGTCAGATTAGCCGTCACTACCAAATCACTGTCCAAGTAAAGAACCTTGTCCTCTTCGACAAAATCAGGGATAAAGTAACGAGCAAAGGTCATGTGATTGATATGGGGCAGTTTGTTGCTCCAGTTCATCTGAAACTGGGCGCCAAGCATCTTGACATCCACCAACTCACCGCCCATTTGCTCTACTATCGGTCTGAGAGCGCGGAACCACTCCTGGGGAATATCCTGATTAAAGATATAGACCTTGACATGGCTATTATGGTAGCAGAGAGACTTGAGTGCTGTTTCAATCTGGCGGATATAGGCATAATCTCCTGCGAGAACAATTGTTTTTTTCATTTAGTTTCCTTCAGTTTACAACGACTGCTTCTTTGATTCCAAAAGCGTGCGGATAGACTCGATCATTTGACCTACGGCTGCTGGTGAGTAGACATGACTGTAACCACTCGAGTCATGACTAGTGGTCTCAAAAGCAAATATAGGGATTTCTCTTTGCTGCACCTCTTGGATAATGTTTGCAATTTCATCCTCATGATTGATATCCAAGTAAAAGTCAATCTTTTCCAAGACCTTTTTGACATTCATGGGATTAAAGTAAGGATAGAGGCGTACGTTCAGGTGCGATTGCAAATTCATGATTTCCGGCGCAAAGTTTGTATGAGCTAGGATAGAGAACTCTACATCTGGCAGTTCTTGGATCAGGTATTCGATGCTCTCTATGTGACACGTATTGGTAAAAATTGCGGTCGCATACTGGGGAGCTTGAACTAAAGATGCCAATCCTTTGTGGAAATCACATTTTTTCATGACGATATCAGACCACTCTAGTCCGTAGTAAAACCACCATTCCTCCCTGAAACGATTGAGGTTGATTTGGTACCAAGGCTTGTCCCCAGTATAATGGATAATCTTAGCTGTCTTCTCCGTAGCAAGAGAGTCCCTATACCAAGAATCCATCCGGTAATTCCGAGCCACTGTATCCATACCAACCATAAAATTATAGGTAGCTGGCAGCGGTTTCCAACGACCTTCAAACAGGTGATTTAACACGCCCTGATCACCAAAAACTTGGTCATGCAGTTGGTCTGTCAGGCTCAACAAGTGCTCCGTCACCTTTTCTTGACGCCAGAGAGCGACATTGATTAGCATGACTCCAGAATTAAAAGTGCTAGGAACTAGAGCATCTGCGACAGCAGCTACTGGCCAGTCCGCCATATCTTCTAAAAAGAGTTGATCTAAGTTTGATCTAACGATGATATCCGAATCCAGGTACAAGGCTAGGTCTTCGCTGACATACTGAGGAATAAAATAGCGAAAGTAAGTCGCGTAACTTAGATGAGACAAGGGAAGATGATACTCTTTTAAGCCATGATGACTAATCTTGACATTGACGATTTTTGAGGCTAGAGGCTCTAGACGTCTCTCCATGAGCTGAAACCATTCAGATGGCAAATCATCATTGAAAACATAAAAAGTCACTGCTCGGTTATGGGCGCAGATTGACTTGATTGTTGTCTCAATCTTGTCCATATAAGCATTATCACCACCGAGTACAATGGCTTTTTGAAGCTCTTTTTTCATTTCGTCCCCTTTTCTTTTCACATTCTTTTGGCTACTTTTCTACTACTATAATTCTGATTTTTTCGATGATTATCTCACCTTCCTATTATACCTTTTCCCCTAGTTTATTTCAAACTCAAAAGAGGATTTTCCCCTTCTCACATATAGAAAAAACCTTTGAAAAATCATGTTTTCAAAGGTTTTCCATTTTACTATTTATTCATTGATTTTTATATCTTATCAATGACTTGATTCATCGTCATTCCGACCCTTCTTGACAAGAAGACCGATACCTGTCACAGCTGCCAATGCTCCCAACAAAGCAGATGCTACGGAAGTCGACGCTCCTGTATTTGGCAAGACTTGTTTTGGCTTGCTTGAAGCGGATTGACCTTGGCTTGCAATATTTGCCATTGAGAGAGAGGTGCTCGTTGAAGTAGATGCCAGAGCACTTGCTGACACAGAGCTACTAATAGAATCTGAAGTCGAAAGACTAGCGCTAATCGACGCAGACTCGCTCACAGACATACTTGCTGAAACTGAAGCACTTGTTAGAGCCGATTCACTGGCTAACACGCTAGCTGAGAGTGATGCGCTCGTTGAAGTAGATTCGCTCACTGATGTACTTGCTGAGATCGAGGCACTTTCCAACGCCAACTCGTCCGCTAGCATACTTGCAGAAGTTGAAGTACTTGTTGAAGCGGATTGACTGGCGCTTGCCGAAGCAGACTGACTCGAGCTGGCTGAAGTCGATTCGCTTGAACTTACTGAGGCTGACTGACTCGAGCTTACTGACGCTGATTCGCTGGAGCTTGCAGACGCAGATTGACTCGCACTCAATGATGCTGATTGGCTCGAACTTGCTGAAGCAGATTGACTCGAGCTTACTGACGCTGATTCGCTGGAGCTTGCTGATACAGACTGGCTTGAGCTTGCAGACGCTGATTCGCTTGCGCTTACTGAGGCTGATTGACTCGAACTTGCTGAAGCAGATTGACTCGAGCTGGCTGATGCCGATTCGCTGACGCTCGCTGAAGCAGATTCACTGGCGCTCAATGAAGCGGATTGGCTGGCGCTCGCTGATGCAGACTGGCTGGAGCTTACTGAAGCCGATTCACTTGTGCTTACAGATGCCAATTGACTCGTGCTCGCTGAGGCGGATTGACTTGCACTCGCTGACGCTGACTGACTGGCACTCACCGAAGCAGACTGGCTTGAACTTGCTGAAGCTGATTCACTGGAGCTGGCTGAAGCAGATTGGCTTGAGCTTACTGATGCTGACTGGCTTGCACTTGCTGAAGCTGACTCACTCGAACTTACTGAGGCAGATTGACTTGCACTCACCGAAGCAGACTGGCTAGCACTCGCTGAAGCAGACTGGCTGGAGCTTACCGATGCAGATTGACTTGAGCTTACTGAAGCCGATTCGCTTGAACTTACGGACGCTGACTCACTCGAACTCACTGAGGCGGATTGACTTGCACTCGCTGAAGCGGACTGGCTGTCACTTACTGAAGCGGACTCACTTGCGCTCACTGAGGCTGATTCACTTGCACTTGCTGAAGCCGATTCACTTGAGCTTACCGAAGCAGACTCACTTGCGCTCACTGAGGCTGATTCACTTGAACTTGCTGAAGCAGATTGACTCGCACTTGCTGATGCTGACTGGCTGGAGCTTACTGAAGCTGACTGACTCGAGCTTACTGAAGCCGATTCACTTGAGCTTGCAGACGCTGATTGACTCGCACTTGCTGAAGCTGATTGGCTCGAACTCAATGATGCTGATTGGCTCGAACTTGCTGAAGCAGATTGACTCGAACTTACTGAGGCTGATTGACTAGCGCTCGCTGAAGCTGATTGGCTGGCACTTACTGAAGCAGATTCACTTGAACTTACTGATGCGGACTGGCTTGAGCTTGCAGACGCTGATTGACTCGAACTCGCTGATGTGGATTGGCTTGAGCTGATTGACGCTGATTGGCTCGAACTTACTGATGCGGATTGACTTGAGCTCACCGATACAGATTGGCTCGCGCTGACTGATGCTGATTCACTGGCGCTCGCTGACGCAGACTGGCTGGCGCTCGCTGACGCAGATTCGCTGGAGCTGACTGATGCTGATTGACTCGAACTTACAGATGCTGACTGGCTTGAGCTGACTGATGCTGATTGACTCGAGCTTACAGACGCAGATTGACTAGCACTCAATGAAGCAGACTGGCTAGCACTCGCTGAAGCTGATTCGCTTGCGCTCGCTGAAGCGGACTCACTTGCGCTGGCTGAAGCGGATTGACTAGCACTCAATGATGCTGATTGGCTCGAACTTACAGATGCTGATTGGCTAGCACTTGCAGATGCTGATTGGCTGGCACTTACTGAGGCGGATTGGCTAGCGCTGGCTGAAGCTGATTCACTTGAGCTTACAGACGCTGATTGGCTCGCACTCACTGAGGCGGATTGACTTGCGCTCACCGAAGCGGACTCACTCGAACTTACTGAGGCTGATTGGCTTGCGCTCGCTGAAGCGGACTGGCTGGCACTTACTGAAGCCGATTGACTTGAGCTTACTGAGGCTGACTCACTTGCGCTTACTGAAGCAGATTGACTCGAGCTTACTGATGCTGACTCACTGGCACTCAATGATGCAGACTGGCTAGCACTTACTGAAGCTGATTCACTTGTGCTTACAGATGCTGACTCACTGGCACTCAATGATGCAGATTGACTCGAGCTCGTTGAAGCAGATTGGCTCGAACTTACTGAAGCCGATTCGCTCGAGCTTACAGATGCTGATTGACTTGCGCTCGCTGAAGCTGATTGGCTAGCGCTCGCTGAGGCTGATTCGCTTGAACTTACTGAGGCAGATTGACTAGCGCTGGATGAAGCGGATTGACTTGAGCTTGCTGAAGCAGATTGACTTGAGCTTACTGAAGCGGATTGACTGGCACTTACTGATGCAGATCGGCTTGAGCTTACTGAGGCTGACTGACTTGCGCTCACTGACGCTGACTGACTAGCACTTGAAGATGCAGATTGACTCGAACTCGCTGAAGCTGACTCACTGGCACTCAATGATGCTGATTCACTTGCGCTCGTTGAAGCAGATTGGCTGGAGCTTACTGAAGCCGATTGACTCGAACTTGCTGAAGCTGACTGACTAGCGCTCACTGACGCGGATTGGCTCGAACTTACCGATGCTGATTGGCTGGAGCTTACAGACGCTGACTCACTGGAGCTTACTGAAGCGGACTGGCTGGCGCTCGCTGAGGCTGATTGGCTGGAGCTTACGGACGCTGACTGACTTGCACTTGCTGATGCGGACTGACTCGTGCTGGCTGAGGCTGATTGGCTTGCGCTCGTTGAAGCAGATTGGCTGGAGCTTACTGAAGCCGATTGACTCGAACTTGCTGAAGCTGACTGACTTGAGCTTACGGACGCTGACTGGCTGGCGCTCGTTGAAGCAGATTGGCTGGCACTTACTGAAGCTGACTCACTTGCACTCAATGATGCAGACTGGCTAGCACTTACTGAAGCTGATTCACTTGTGCTTACAGATGCTGACTCACTTGCACTCAATGATGCAGATTGGCTTGCGCTCGCTGAGGCTGATTCGCTTGAACTTACTGAGGCAGATCGGCTTGAGCTTACTGAGGCTGACTGACTAGCACTTGCAGATGCAGATTGACTCGAACTCGCTGAAGCTGACTGACTTGCACTCAATGATGCTGATTCACTTGCGCTCGTTGAAGCAGATTGGCTGGAGCTTACAGACGCTGACTCACTCGAACTTACAGAAGCGGATTGGCTAGCGCTGGATGAAGCGGATTGACTTGAGCTTGCTGAAGCAGATTGACTTGAGCTTACCGAGGCGGACTGGCTGGCGCTCGCTGAGGCTGATTGGCTGGAGCTTACGGACGCTGACTGACTTGCACTTGCTGATGCGGACTGACTCGTGCTGGCTGAGGCTGATTGGCTTGCGCTCGTTGAAGCAGATTGGCTGGAGCTTACTGAAGCCGATTGACTCGAACTTGCTGAAGCTGACTGACTTGAGCTTACGGACGCTGACTGGCTTGCGCTCGTTGAAGCAGATTGGCTGGCACTTACTGAAGCTGACTGACTCGTGCTGGCTGAGGCTGATTGACTCGAACTTACCGATGCTGACTCACTTGCGCTTACTGAAGCGGATTGACTCGAGCTTACTGATGCTGACTCACTGGCACTCAATGATGCAGACTGGCTAGCACTTACTGAAGCTGATTCACTTGTGCTTACAGATGCTGACTCACTGGCACTCAATGATGCAGATTGACTCGAGCTCGTTGAAGCAGATTGGCTCGAACTTACTGAAGCCGATTCGCTCGAGCTTACAGATGCTGATTGACTTGCGCTCGCTGAAGCTGATTGGCTAGCGCTCGCTGAGGCTGATTCGCTTGAACTTACTGAGGCAGATTGACTAGCGCTGGATGAAGCGGATTGACTCGAACTTGCTGAAGCTGACTGACTAGCGCTCACTGACGCGGATTGGCTCGAACTTACCGATGCTGATTGGCTGGAGCTTACAGACGCTGACTCACTGGAGCTTACTGAAGCGGATTGACTAGCACTCACTGAAGTTGACTGGCTTGAGCTCACCGATGCGGACTGACTCGAACTTGCTGACGCGGATTGGCTTGAGCTGACTGACGCTGACTGGCTAGCGCTGGCTGACGCGGATTGACTGGCACTCACTGACGCTGACTGGCTTGAGCTTACTGAGGCCGATTGACTCGAGCTGACTGAAGCAGACTGACTTGCGCTCGCTGAGGCTGATTGGCTTGAGCTCACTGAGGCAGACTGACTTGCGCTCGCTGAGGCTGATTCGCTTGAGCTTACTGAGGCTGACTGACTTGCGCTGGCTGAGGCGGATTGACTCGAGCTTACTGAGGCTGACTGACTCGAACTTGCAGATACTGATTGACTTGCGCTCACTGAAGCTGATTGGCTGACACTCGCTGACGCTGATTGGCTCGAACTTACTGAGGCAGACTGACTTGCGCTCACTGAAGCTGATCGACTCGCACTCGCTGAAGCGGACTGACTCGAACTTACTGAAGCAGACTGACTTGCGCTCGCTGAGGCAGATTGACTCGAGCTCGCTGAAGCCGATTGACTCGAACTTACGGACGCTGATTGGCTATTACTTACTGAAATTGACGCTTGATTTGGCGTGATTTGCCCATTAAATGTATCTGAAACCAAACCATCTACTGTCGTACTAGCAGTCACTGGTCCACTTGGAAGTCGTCCTCCATTGAGATCATATACTTTCTTCAAGTCAGTTGCAGTAAAGGTTACACTGGTAGAACTCCCCGTTGCCTGTTTGGTAAATGTTTCACCTGCAATTGTTAAAGTAACTGTCCCACCTGGAGCAACCCCATCTACCGTAATCGCTTGATTTGTGAGACCACCTTTTTCGTTAAGGAACCGTTCCTCAATTCTAGGTGTCTGAGGGCGAACCTCAATAGAAATCTCTACTTCATCCGTACTTCCATCTGGATAAGTTACCACCGCTGTCAAAGTATGCCGTCCAGCAGACAAATTCGTATTGGTTCCAGATTTCCAAGTATAGGTTGTTCTAGTTCCCTTAGTAATTCCTGTAGTAGGTAATTCTGGTGTCCCTGTAGCATTCGTGATGTACTGACTGGCTTCACCAACAGAAACAGTCCCTGAATTGGCCGTTAGAGTAAAGTTTCGATTCACCTCAGCATTGATAGCTGGTTCGTACTTTTCAGACTGAGCATGGACTTCAAATTGAATTGCGGCAGGGTTGGCTGTTAAATCTTTTACAAGACCTACGTCAGTAGTATTTCCGCTAAAATTACCTTCCTGATCATAGGTGAAAACATAACGAGTCCACAAACTATTTACTGCTTGATTTTTTCCAACAGAACCCGTGATTGAAACGGTGAAAGGATTTGATGCTGTAGCATTTCCATCTTTGGCTAGTTTATTTGTCGGAACAATCATGCTGATACTTTGACCATTACTCGTAGTGAATGAGACAACAGTTGAAGTAGCCGGATAGGCCGCGGGAACAGCAGTAGGAACAAATTTTGCATGTTCAATTCGACCACTGTTATCAGTAAACTCAATGGTCGCAGAAAAATTTTCTTCTCGATAAATTTTAAATTTTTGTCCTTCTAGAACTGCGCCACCTGTAACGGTTATTTTCTGAAGTTCTGGCTTCTCTGTATCCCTAGCAGCTCTGAAGCTAGCGGTATTTGAAGCTTGGGTCAAAGCTTGTCCGTTTCTGCTGTCACGAAGTCCAGAGTTGGCACGTAACACAGCATTTGCAATACTATTTCGAGCTTCTGTAGCCTTATTCAAAATAGAAGTAAAATCAGAAACCTCCCCTTTCAATGCTTCTGCTATCTCATTCTTCGCTAGACTAGCCTTGGCAATTGCCTCATCAGAGTTTGGAAGTCCCTGAGCTTGAGCTAGAAACTGCCCAATCTCAGCAGACAAGGCCTCTAATTTCTTCCGTTTTTCTTCACTTTGCTTTTCTGTCAAGGCTACAGAAGTCATAGTCAGACTCGATTCAGCCGTCACATCTTCATTCTTTACAAGACCAGACTCACTTTGAGGCAAGGATTCTGTAGAAAAATCAACTGCTTTTAATTCTTTTGAAGGTTGTGATTCTTTCACTGTCTCCCGAGCTGACTCACTTGCTTGGTACTGACTTTGAACACCAACTGAAGCTCTCTCTGACAGATTACTATTCGCTTGATTTTGTGTCCCAAGGGATTCACTTGAACTAGCAGTTACACTTTGACTGTTTGCAAAGGACTGACTAGTAGAAGCAGAGTCGCTCATCGACTGGCTCATGCTAGAAGAGCTTGAGGCACTGACAGACTGACTCGTAGAGGCAGATTGACTGGCGCTCTGCGAATTGAATTCTGACAATGACTGGCTTTGACTGGTAGACAAAGACAAGCTAGCAGCATCTTGATGATCCTGTGTCGTCCCTAGCACTACTGAATCTCTCGTCGCCAGGGTATCTTTTGATTCGACAGTCTTTTCAACAGCGACTGCATCATTGGCATAAACACGCGTTTGCGTCGCAGCAAAACCACCTAAGATCGTCCCCGTAGCTGCTATCCCTTTCAAGACATCCAAGCCAGTCAACTTCTGACCTTCTTGCTTTTCGACCATTTCAATCTTTACTTGGCTTGTATCTGCGCTTCCACGCATCACCTTAAATAAGCCAAAAAGGGAAGTCGAGGCCCGTAGCCAATGCTTCCCTGATTTGATTAATTTGAACCGAGTTACACGGTCTGTTTCTCTATATTCACCCTTCTGGCGTCTAAAAAACATGTTCATCCCCTCAACTTGAAAAAGATCTATTCACCTATAAAAACTATCTTCTTATTATATACCAAATATACCGACAATTCAATATCTATAATATATCCTAAAGAAAGAAAATGATTTCAAAAATAACTTAATTTCAAATCTATTCTGTTTTTTCAATATAATCTTTATTTTATTATTCTGTTAATATATTTTATTTATTTTTTAACCATTTCTAGATACTTTAAAATTTGATCAATTAATTCCAATCACTCATGGAATTAATTTTTATTCAAAATATAGAAAAAGTCCATGAATCAATAGCATCCACAGACTTTTAGAAGTAGAGTATTTAAAGGCAGTTTCACAAATGAATTAATGAGGCCGGTAGCCGAGGTAACTTTCTATCCTTTCCAACAAAAAATTCCACGAATCGAAAGCATTCGCGGAGTTTTTTAAGACGCATTTAAGCAAAATTCCATACTAATTAATAGCCGAAATCTACGACACTGAGTTTTACAAATCGATTTCATTTGTAAAACGTGATTACGACGGAAAAATCCACGAATCGATAATATTCGTGGATTTTTCCTAGTGAAGCGTTTAGGTAAGCCGATTTTACACTACGACACGGAGTTTGGCAAATCGATTCTATTTGCCAAACGTAGTTAGTAAGGCAGTTAGCTAGTTCGCCAAATAGCGACTAGCGTCCAACAATTAGGAACTTTAGTTCCAATTGTTGGTGCTGAGTTACATCTTCTCTTCCAACTCTACGTCTGGATACTTGTCCGCAAACCAGCGAAGGGCAAAGTCATTTTCAAAGAGAAAGACTGGTTGGTCAAAACGGTCCTTGGCCAAGATATTGCGGCTTGAGGACATCCGTTCATCCAAGTCCTCAGGCTTGATCCAACGAACGGTCTTTTTACCCATTGGGCTCATGACTACTTCTGCATTGTATTCGCCTTCCATGCGGTGCTTAAAGACTTCAAACTGGAGTTGTCCGACAGCTCCTAGCATGTACTCACCAGTTTGGTAATTCTTATAAAGCTGAATGGCTCCTTCTTGCACCAGTTGCTCAATCCCCTTGTGGAAGGATTTTTGTTTCATAACGTTCTTAGCAGAAACTTTCATGAAAATTTCAGGGGTAAAGGTTGGTAGCGGTTCAAATTCAAACTTGTTTTTTCCAACCGTCAAAGTGTCTCCAACTTGATAAGTACCGGTATCGTAAACCCCGATGATATCACCTGCAACAGCATTAGTGACATTTTCACGACTTTCCGCCATAAACTGGGTGACATTAGAAAGCTTGGCAGTCTTCCCAGTACGAGGCAGATTGACACTCATTCCACGCTCAAATTCACCTGATACGATACGAACAAAGGCGATGCGGTCACGGTGACGAGGGTCCATGTTGGCTTGGATTTTAAAGACAAATCCTGAGAAATCCTTGTCATAAGGATCCACAATTTCGCCATCTGTTTTCTTGTGACCATGTGGTTCTGGAGCAAACTTAAGGAAGGTCTCAAGGAAGGTCTGCACCCCAAAGTTAGTGAGGGCTGAACCGAAGAAGACTGGAGTCAGTTCTCCTGCAAGAATAGCTTCTTCTGAAAATTCATTTCCTGCTTCTTGCAACAGTTCGATGTCATCCTTAACCTGAGCGTAGAAAGGATTGCTTCCAAAGAGCTTATCTCCATCTTCTAGACTGGCAAAGCGTTCATCCCCTTTATAAAGCTCCAAGCGTTGGTTATAGAGGTCATACAAGCCTTCGAAGGCTTTCCCCATCCCGATTGGCCAGTTCATAGGATAGCTCGCAATACCTAGGACTTCTTCTAGTTCTTGCAAGAGGTCCAGTGGCTCACGACCATCACGGTCCAACTTGTTCATAAAGGTAAAGACTGGAATGCCACGGTGTTTGACAACTTCAAACAATTTTTTAGTTTGGGCCTCAATACCCTTGGCAGAGTCCACCACCATGACCGCCGCATCCACCGCCATCAAGGTCCGATAGGTGTCCTCTGAGAAGTCCTCGTGCCCTGGGGTGTCTAGGATGTTTACGCGTTTGTCGTCGTAGTCAAACTGCATCACAGATGAAGTGACCGAAATCCCACGTTGTTTCTCGATATCCATCCAGTCAGACTTGGCAAAAGTCCCTGTTTTCTTCCCTTTTACAGTCCCAGCCTCACGAATCTCGCCCCCAAAGTAGAGCAACTGCTCAGTGATGGTTGTTTTCCCCGCGTCCGGGTGGGAGATGATGGCAAAGGTACGGCGTTTCTTAATTTCTTCTTGAATAGTCATATCTTCTCTTTCTTTTCTTTTAGGATAATAGTGAATGCTAAATTTAATTCTATATTTTTACATCGGAATATTCCAATCCTTTCAACCTACCTATTATAGCGAATTTCAGGGAGTTTTTCAATTGCTCATCTGACGAAAAGGCA
Organism: Streptococcus oralis; assembly: GCA_963554735.1. Lineage (GTDB taxonomy): Bacteria > Bacillota > Bacilli > Lactobacillales > Streptococcaceae > Streptococcus > Streptococcus oralis_CX. Next base: position 16,748 of record CAUVSV010000010.1, on the reverse strand, counting down.
AGCTAGAGTACAGATTTTACCTGGTTTCTCTTTTTCCACCGTTTTTTGAACAAGATATCAAAAAGAACCAGTGCTAGTGAGAGGATGACGGACACAAGAAGGTACTTTAGCCACAAGGGGGCATCCGGAATAAAAGGTGTCTTGTTTAACAAACCATAATTTCCACCCGTCACCTGATTTACCCCAACTAGAAAGAGGTTGAGAATGAAGGTATAGGCTACAATCATATACTTCTTAAGCAAGGTCTTGTCATAGTGATTCATCAAGTAAACCAAGGAATTCACTAGAAGGGCATAGTGCCCAATCAAAAATGAAAAACTGGTGATATGGGGAAAATCATAGGGGTCAAAAACAGGGTAAACCAAAGCAAAGACCGCTCCACTTGCTCCTAAGAGGGCAAAATATTGCTTGCTCCGCCATTTATCGGGCAAGAAAACCACCGCAAACATAGCCAAACGGCAATGGTAAAATGGAAGGCTGTTAGAAAATGGAATCCCAAAACCAACATACCAACTATATAGGGCTAGCAACTGGAGGATCTGAATCCCCTTAAACCAGCGGACAAATTTCGGATTTTTGTGATAAACAAGCGCTCCATAAATACAAAGTACTAAAGTAAGCATCATGATCCCATACCAAAAGAGCGAAATGGGAGGAGGAACCGTTTGAGATCTGGTGATAAATTGATGGAACATATTTCTATCCTAACTCTTATTTTTTCTATTCTCTAGTTTAACCATTATAGCGAATTAAAAGCGATTTTTCAATTTCTATTTCTTTTCAGTTTGGCTCCCTTATTTATAGGAAATTATGGTAAAATAGAACAGACTAAAAATCATCATTTCACGAAAGGATGCAAGATGAAAATTACGCAAGAAGAGGTAACACACGTTGCCAATCTTTCAAAATTAAAATTCTCTGAAGAAGAAACTGCTGCCTTTGCGACAACCTTGTCTAAAATTGTTGACATGGTTGAATTGCTGGGCGAAGTCGACACAACTGGTGTCGCACCTACTACAACCATGGCTGACCGCAAGACCGTACTCCGCCCTGATGTGGCCGAAGAAGGAACAGACCGTGACCGCTTGTTTAAAAACGTACCTGAAAAAGAAAACTACTATATCAAGGTACCAGCTATCCTAGATGATGGAGGAGATGCCTAATGACTTTTAATAACAAAACGATTGAAGACTTGCACAACCTCCTTGTATCTAAGGAGATTTCAGCTACTGAATTGACACAAGCCACGCTTGAAGATATCAAGTCTCGCGAGAAAGCTATCAATGCTTTTGTCACTATCGCTGAAGAACAAGCCCTTGCTCAAGCTAAAGCCATTGATGAAGCTGGAATTGACGCGGATAATGTCCTTTCAGGAATTCCACTGGCTGTTAAGGATAATATCTCTACCGACGGTATCCTTACAACTGCTGCCTCAAAAATGCTCTACAACTACGAGCCTATCTTTGATGCGACAGCCGTTGCCAATGCCAAAGCTAAGGGTATGATTGTTGTCGGAAAAACCAACATGGACGAGTTTGCCATGGGTGGATCAGGTGAGACTTCCCACTATGGTGCTACTAAAAATGCATGGGATCACAGCAAGGTTCCTGGTGGGTCATCAAGTGGTTCTGCCGCAGCTGTAGCTTCAGGTCAAGTCCGCTTGTCACTTGGTTCTGATACTGGTGGTTCTATCCGCCAACCTGCTGCCTTCAACGGGATTGTTGGTCTCAAACCTACCTACGGAACAGTTTCTCGTTTCGGTCTCATTGCCTTCGGTAGCTCGCTAGACCAGATCGGACCTTTTGCACCAACTGTTAAGGAAAATGCCCTCTTGCTTAATGCTATTGCCAGCGAAGATGCTAAAGACTCTACTTCTGCCCCTGTCCGCATTGCTGACTTTACTTCAAAAATCGGTCAAGACATCAAGGGCATGAAAATTGCTTTGCCTAAGGAATACCTTGGTGAAGGAATTGACCCAGAGGTTAAGGAAACCATCCTGAACGCAGCCAAACACTTTGAAAAGCTTGGTGCCATCGTTGAAGAAGTCAGCCTTCCTCACTCTAAATACGGTGTTGCCGTTTACTACATCATCGCTTCATCAGAAGCCTCATCAAACTTGCAACGCTTTGACGGTATCCGTTACGGCTACCGCGCAGATGATGCGACGAATCTTGATGAAATCTATGTAAACAGCCGTAGCCAAGGTTTCGGTGAAGAGGTAAAGCGCCGTATCATGCTAGGTACTTTCAGCCTTTCATCAGGTTACTATGATGCCTACTATAAGAAAGCTGGTCAAGTCCGTACCCTTATCATTCAAGATTTCGAAAACGTCTTTGCGGATTACGACTTGATTTTGGGACCAACTGCACCAAGCGTTGCCTATGATTTGGACTCACTCAACCACGACCCAGTTGCCATGTACTTGGCTGACCTCTTGACCATCCCAGTCAACTTGGCTGGTCTCCCAGGAATTTCGATCCCTGCTGGATTCTCTCAAGGTCTACCTGTCGGTCTCCAATTGATCGGTCCTAAATACTCAGAAGAGACCATTTACCAAGCTGCTGCTGCCTTTGAAGCAACAACAGACTACCACAAACAACAACCCGTGATTTTTGGAGGTGACAACTAATGAACTTTGAAACAGTCATTGGACTTGAAGTCCACGTAGAGCTCAACACCAATTCAAAAATCTTCTCACCTACTTCTGCCCACTTTGGAAATGACCAAAATGCCAACACTAACGTGATTGACTGGTCCTTCCCAGGAGTTCTGCCAGTTCTCAATAAAGGGGTTGTCAATGCCGGTATCAAGGCCGCTCTTGCCCTCAACATGGACATCCACAAAAAGATGCACTTTGACCGCAAGAACTACTTCTATCCCGACAATCCCAAAGCCTACCAAATTTCTCAGTTTGATGAGCCAATCGGCTACAACGGCTGGATTGAAGTGGAGCTAGAAGACGGTACGACTAAGAAAATCGGTATCGAGCGTGCTCACCTAGAAGAAGACGCTGGTAAAAACACCCACGGTACAGATGGCTACTCCTATGTTGACCTCAACCGTCAAGGGGTGCCCTTGATTGAAATCGTATCTGAAGCCGATATGCGTTCACCAGAAGAAGCCTATGCTTATCTAACTGCCCTCAAGGAAGTCATCCAGTACGCTGGCATTTCTGACGTTAAGATGGAAGAAGGCTCGATGCGTGTGGATGCCAACATCTCCCTTCGTCCTTATGGTCAAGAGAAATTCGGTACCAAGACTGAGTTGAAAAACCTCAACTCCTTCTCAAACGTTCGCAAGGGTCTCGAATACGAAGTCCAACGTCAAGCTGAAATCCTTCGCTCAGGTGGTCAAATCCGCCAAGAAACACGCCGTTACGATGAAGCCAACAAAGCAACCATCCTCATGCGTGTTAAGGAAGGCGCTGCAGACTACCGCTACTTCCCAGAACCAGACCTCCCACTCTTTGAAATCTCAGATGAGTGGATTGAGGAAATGCGAACAGAATTGCCAGAGTTTCCAAAAGAACGCCGTGCACGCTACGTATCTGACCTTGGCTTGTCAGACTACGATGCTAGCCAGTTGACTGCAAACAAAGTCACTTCTGACTTCTTTGAAAAAGCTGTTGCCCTCGGTGGTGATGCTAAACAAGTCTCTAACTGGCTCCAAGGTGAAGTTGCTCAGTTCTTGAACGCTGAAGGCAAGACACTTGAACAAATCGAATTAACACCAGAAAACTTGGTAGAAATGATTGCCATCATCGAAGACGGTACTATCTCTTCTAAGATTGCCAAGAAAGTCTTTGTCCACCTGGCTAAAAATGGCGGTGGCGCGCGTGAATACGTGGAAAAAGCAGGCTTGGTGCAAATCTCTGATCCAGATGTTCTGATTCCAATCATCCACCAAGTCTTTGCGGATAACGAAGCTGCCGTTGCCGACTTCAAGTCAGGCAAACGCAACGCAGACAAGGCCTTCACAGGATTCCTTATGAAGGCAACCAAAGGCCAAGCCAACCCACAAGTTGCCCTTAAACTCCTTGCACAAGAATTGGCGAAGTTGAAAGAAAGTGAGTAATTCGCTAGTAGTCACCCAGTAGTCTAGACAGCTACCTTTCCAATCATATAGTTAGGAGACACATGAAAAAGTTTTATGCTCTTTTAATGACCTGTTTATTACTTGTTTTTCTATCCGTGCCTCAAATCGTTGATGCGGGTGTCGGACATTCCAGAAGTGGAGGGAGCAGCCGCAGTAGCTCCAGAAGTAGCAGCCGCTCAAGTGGAGGTGGAAGTCGTTCTGGTGGCTCATCCTACCACTACTACCGCTCTGGATATGGATCATCCTCTGACAGTTCTGCTAGCTCTCCCTATCTAGGATTTATGTTCATATTAGTTGGAGGAATCATACTAGTTGTTATCGTCAAATCCTTGCAGAATAAGTCTGGAGATTCGAGTTCAACCTACACTAGTAATGATTATCAAACGCTCCATCGTCGAGTTGAACACAACACACTGGCCATTAGTCGTGTGAAATACGGAGATCCAAACTTTGACGCGGAAGCTTTCACATCTTGGGTTAAGGAAGTCTACCTTAAATTGCAGGTTGCCTGGACTGAGAAGAATTGGAACTCTGTCCGAGCTTTAGAAAGTACCAGTCTCTACTCTCAACACAGTACCCAACTCGAAGACCATATTCGTGCTAAAACAACTAATGTTTTAGAGAAAGTTTGTATCGAAAATGTTCGCATCAAGGAGTTCATTGAAAATCCTGACGGAAACGATACCTTAGTGGTGATCCTGTCATCTACCTTGCGGGACTATGTCATTGACGATGAGACTCGCCGTGTCCTTGAAGGAGACCCTAAAAAAGATCTCTTCACCGTGTATCAATTGAACTTTATCCGTCAACACGGTAGCCAAACGCAAGCAGTCAATCCAGACGAAGTTGTGAGCGACCACTGTCCAAACTGTGGCGCCCCATTGAAAATCTCTGCAGTTAGCGAGTGCGACTACTGTGGTGCCAATCTCTCTCGCAGTCCAAACCAATGGGTACTGGATACCTATGATGTTGTGGATGAAGACGAGCTTTATAATTAGGAGGAATTATGGGATTTATACGTGCAGCCTTATCAGCAGGCTTAAATAGTTTTAATGATAGCAAATTCAAGGAAGCCATTGTCCTTCCAGACAATGTCTCTGGCGATGCTTTAGCCATCAAGGGACAATTACTCACAAAAGACCCAGATGGACGTTCTCGTCACAGCAATCAAAATACTGGACTTTTGTCAGATGGCAGTGTGGTTATCGTTCCCCAAGGTTATACCGCTGTTTTGGTAAACAACGGTACCTTCCTTGGTGAAGTCCTCGAAGCTGGTAGCCACGAATGGCAAGCTGGTGATAACGCCTGGCTCCTTGAAAAAGGTGGTTTAAAAGGCACTTGGGAAAACTTTAAAAACCGTTTCTCTTTCGGTGGACAAGTCATCACCCAACAGGAAATCATCTTTATCCGCATGCAACCTATTGCAGGTAATAAGTTCGGCACACAAAATGCGGTCGAATACTTCAGCGAACGTTACCAACAACTGCTCAACATCCGTTTCTATGGCTTGTTTGATGTAAAAATAGCAGATCCAGTCCTCTTCTACGTGAGTTCTGTTAGCCGTCAAATTACTGACGGACAGCCATTTACTCTCCAAGATGTAGCTCAAGGAACGCTCCGTCAAAATATCGCACCGAAAATCGCGATTGCCATTGCCAAATACACCAACGAAAACAAGGTTGATATCTATAGCCTCAATGCCAATCAAGACACCTTTAACGAACTCGCTAAACAAGAGGTTAACAAGGTTTGGACAGGTCTCTACGGGATTGAAGCAACCAATATCTTGCTTGAAGACCTCAGCTACGACCAAGAAAGTCTTGATATCGTTCGCAAGCTTGATAGTGAGCTCGTGGCAATGAAGTACAACACGATTGAAATCGAAGAACGCCGTGCTCGTAACGAAGCGCTTATTGCTGCTGCTGCCAACGAAGGAAATGGCAATGGGATGAACATGTTTATGGGCATGAATCTTGGCCAAACTCTGGGTGGTCAACTAAGTCAACAAGTCCAAAATCAAGCACCTGCTCAAAATGCTGGGCAAGCTACTAGCAAGAATTTTTATATCGAAGTCAATGGAAAATACGTCCTCGTTACCAAAGACGAAGATGGAAATATCGTACCAGTCAACTAATTAAGCTCCTTCTGACATTTGAGTAATGTTGTCTTTTATGGTACAATAAAGAGTAAATTATTTTATTAAAGAGGTAAAAACATGATTGAAGCAAGTAAATTAAAGGCTGGTATGACCTTTGAAACAGCTGACGGAAAATTGATCCGCGTTTTGGAAGCTAGCCACCACAAGCCAGGTAAAGGAAATACAATCATGCGTATGAAATTACGTGATGTCCGTACTGGTTCTACATTTGACACAAGCTACCGTCCAGAGGAAAAATTTGAACAAGCTATCATCGAGACTGTCCCAGCTCAATACTTGTACAAAATGGATGACACAGCCTACTTCATGAACACAGAAACTTACGACCAATACGAAATCCCTGTAGTCAACGTTGAAAACGAATTGCTTTACATCCTTGAAAACTCTGATGTGAAGATCCAATTCTACGGAACTGAAGTGATCGGTGTTACCGTTCCTACTACTGTCGAATTGACAGTTGCAGAAACTCAACCATCTATCAAAGGTGCTACTGTTACAGGTTCTGGTAAACCAGCAACGATGGAAACTGGACTTGTCGTAAACGTTCCAGACTTCATCGAAGCAGGACAAAAACTCGTTATCAACACTGCAGAAGGAACTTACGTTTCTCGTGCCTAATCTCTAGAAAGAGGTCATTCTATGGGAATTGAAGAACAACTTGGCGAAATCGTTATCGCCCCACGTGTACTTGAAAAAATCATTGCTATTGCTACTGCAAAAGTAGAGGGTGTTCACTCTTTTTCAAACAAATCAGTATCTGACACCCTTTCAAAACTTTCTCTTGGCCGTGGTGTTTATCTTAAAAACGTGGACGAAGAGCTCACAGCAGATATCTATCTCTACCTTGAGTACGGAGTAAAAGTTCCTAAGGTAGCTGTTGCTATCCAGAAAGCTGTTAAAGATGCCGTCCGCAATATGGCTGATGTAGAACTCGCTGCTATCAATATTCACGTTGCAGGTATCGTTCCAGATAAAACACCAAAACCAGAATTGAAAGATCTATTTGACGAGGACTTCCTCAATGACTAGTCCACTATTAGAATCTAGACGCCAACTCCGTAAATGCGCTTTTCAAGCTCTCATGAGTCTTGAATTCGGTACGGATGTCGAAACTGCTTGTCGTTTCGCCTATACTCATGATCGTGAAGATACGGATGTGCAACTTCCAGCCTTTTTGACAGAGCTAGTTTCTGGTGTTCAGGCTAAAAAGGAAGAACTAGACAAGCAAATCACACAGCATTTAAAAGCAGGTTGGACCATCGAGCGTTTAACACTCGTGGAGAGAAACCTCCTTCGCTTGGGAGTCTTTGAAATCACTTCATTCGACACCCCACAGTTGGTTGCTGTTAACGAAGCTATCGAGCTTGCAAAGGACTTCTCAGATCAAAAATCTGCCCGTTTTATCAATGGACTGCTCAGCCAGTTTGTAACAGAAGAACAGTAAACAAAAAAAGTGTTTGACAAATATCAAACACTTTTTTCTTTACTTCCTACTATCTAAAAATCAAATAATAAATATAAAATAAGATTGACGGAGCATAGGGAATCGCATTATAGAAACTATGACAAACAATAGTAAATCGAAGACTACCCGTAACTCGATAAGCAACTGCAAATAGAAGACCAAGAATACTATAAATGATGAGACTGATGGGGTCACGATGAGATAGAACCAAGTGACTGAGCCCAAAGATGAAAGAAGACAAGATCACATCCAAATAAAACTCCGACTTCGGAAAGAAGGTATTCATAAAATAACCCCTATAGATTGTCTCCTCAACAACAGGTACAATCAAAATGTTAAAGATTAAAAATATAAGACTTGATAGAGTCGTTTCTCTCCCGTTTAAGTAAAGTTCTGAAAGAAGATCTTGGAAAATAAAACTATGATCAATCAATCGAATATTCTGCATTCTAAATCCATTTAAAAAAGAATAGATAAGAAAGCAAGCCACTAAGAAAGCGAGATAAGACCAGGGCCAACCCTTTTTCTCGAAGATAAAGAGCATCTTCTTCTTTTTCAACCACAAAACGAATAAAAAGAAAATAAGCAGCACTTCTCCAACTAGAAAGATTATATAGCTGTCCATTCCTAAACCAAAGATTCTAGCTAGAGTTATAGCTCCTAATGGCGTTAAATAAATGTACAGGAACATTAAAACCATACAGATTCCTAAATGTATTGTCTTTTTCATTCTTGCTCTCCTAATGGTAAACTCTCTATTAGGGCAATATAGAGGATATACCATTGATTGTTTTTCTTATTTATCTAGAGTATTGATGTTTATCCATGCTCTATTATCAAAATAGCTAGAACAAAATGTTCTAGCTTTTAAATTTTCTTAGTATTTTCTAAAGCGTTGATAACGTTCTTCGATAAGTTGGTCGAGTGGTAGTTCTTGCAACCTATCTAGTTCTACACGCAATTCATTTTTAACGCAACCTAGCAGTTCTTTACTTGACAGCCCTGCTTCTGAGATTACCTTGTCTACGATTCCCATTTCTAGGAGTTCATGTGAAGTGATTTTCATCAACTCCGCCGCTTCCATAGCACGACTTCCATCCTTCCAAAGGATAGAGGCAAAGCCTTCTGGACTGAGCACGGCATAGATCGAATTTTCCAGCATCCAGACACGGTCAGCAACAGCTAGTGCTAATGCCCCACCAGATCCACCTTCACCGATAATAATCGCGATGATTGGAACCTTGAGGTCACTCATTTCCATCAGATTTCGGGCAATTGCTTCACCTTGTCCACGTTCCTCGGCTCCAACACCTGGGTAAGCACCCGCCGTATTGATAAAGGTCACAACTGGACGGCCAAACTTTTCTGCCTGTTTCATCAGGCGCAAGGCCTTACGATAGCCTTCTGGATGTGGTTGCCCAAAATTTCGTTTGAGGTTATCATGAAGACTCTTCCCCTTTTGGATACCAACGACAGTTACTGCTTGGTCACCTAACCAACCAATTCCACCAATGACCGCACCATCGTCTCGGAAAGAGCGGTCTCCATGCAATTCGATAAACTCATCGAAGATGCCATTGGCAAAATCAAGGGCTGTCAAGCGACTTTGCTCGCGTGCCTCTCTGACTATTTTTGCAATATTCATCCGCGACTTCCTCCATGCAATCTCACTAATTTAGCAATTGTTTCAGGCAATTCTCTCCGTTTGACAATTGTATCAACAAATCCATGTTCAAGCAGAAATTCTGCCTTTTGGAAGTCATCCGGCAAGGTCTCACGAACTGTATTTTCGATAACACGACGCCCAGCAAAACCAACCAAACTCTGTGGCTCCGCTAGGATAATATCACCTTCCATAGCAAAAGAAGCGGTCACCCCACCTGTTGTCGGATCAGTTAAAATAGTTAGGTAAAAAAGTCCTGCCTTGGAATGACGTTGAACTGCCGCAGAAATCTTAGCCATCTGCATCAAGCTCATGATTCCTTCTTGCATACGGGCTCCACCAGAAGCTGTGAAGAGAACGACTGGCAAGTTTTCTACCGTTGCATACTCAAACAAGCGCGTGATTTTTTCACCCACAACGGTTCCCATAGAAGCCATGATAAAGTTTGAATCCATGATCCCAAGGGCAACTTTTTGCCCCTTGATGCTAGCTGTACCAGTTAGTACTGCTTCATCCAAACCTGTCTTTTCACGCATTGTTGCAAGTTTTTTCTGATAGCCAGGAAAGTTTAATGGATCTTGAGTTTCAATACCTGTAAACATCTCCACAAAGCTGTCAGAATCAATCGTCAAATCCAAGCGTTCCTGAGCTGAAATACGGAAAGTATAGCTACAATGGGGACAAATTCGTTCGCTCCCAAGATCCTTTTGGTAAATGGTGTGTTTACAACCAGGACACTGGGAGAAGAGTTCATCCGGAACCTCAGGCTTGGCTTGTGGTTTCTGCCTTACGGAACGGTTAGGATTGATCCGAATATACTTATCCTTTTTACTAAATAGAGCCATAACTCCCCCTTTTAGTTCTCATACTGTTTGAAAGTCTATTCTTTTTCTTGGTATTTTGGCAAGAAAGTTTCCATCAAGAAGGAAGTATCGTAGTCACCAGCGATAACTCGGCGGTCTGAAATCAGATCCAACTGGAAGTCTGCATTGGTTTGCACTCCTTCAATATCAAGTTCATAAAGTGCCCGTTGCATCTTCATTAAGGCATCAAAACGATTCTCCCCATGAACAATGATTTTGGCAATCATACTATCATAGTAAGGAGGAATGGTATAACCTGGATAGACTGCAGAGTCTACACGCAATCCAACTCCTCCACTTGGAAGGTAGAGGTTGGTAATTTTACCTGGGCTTGGAGCAAAGTTAAATGCTGGATTTTCCGCATTGATCCGGCACTCGATAGCATGACCTCGTAGAACAATATCTTCTTGTTTGAAAGGTAAAGGTTGACCGGCCGCAATGCGAATCTGCTCTTTCACGATATCGACACCTGAAACAAACTCTGTGACTGGGTGTTCAACTTGCACACGAGTATTCATTTCCATGAAGTAGAAGTTGCCACTCGCTTCATCGAGAAGAAATTCAATCGTTCCAGCATTTTCATAGCCAACAGACTCTGCTGCACGAACGGCTGCAGCACCAATTTCATGACGAAGGGTTTTGCCAATCGCAATGGACGGACTTTCTTCTAAGACCTTTTGGTTATTCCGTTGAAGTGAACAATCCCGTTCACCAAGATGGACAACATGACCCTCTTGGTCCGCAAGGATCTGAACCTCAATATGGCGAGCTGGATAGATCACACGCTCAAGATACATAGCGCCATTTCCAAAATTGGCCTTGGCTTCACTGGATGCTGTTTCAAAGGCTGCGACCAAATCTTCTGCCTTTTCAACCTTACGAATCCCTTTTCCACCACCACCTGCCGATGCCTTAAGCATGACTGGATAGCCAATTTTTTCTGCAACTGCAAGCGCCTCTTCAGCCGTATGAACTTCACCATCAGATCCTGGGATAACTGGAACCCCAGCCTTGATCATTTGCTCACGCGCATTGATCTTATCTCCCATGGTATCCATTACAGCCCCAGAAGGGCCGATAAACTTAATCCCCACTTCATCACACATCGTAGCAAACTTGGAGTTTTCGCTAAGAAAACCAAAACCTGGGTGGATGGCTTCTGCTTCTGTCAAGACTGCAGCAGATAAAATCGCATTGATATTGAGATAAGACTCTGTCGCCTTACCAGGTCCGATACAGATAGCTTCATCCGCTAGAAGTGTGTGAAGAGCTTCCTTATCAGCAGTTGAATAGACTGCTACGGTCGCAATGCCCAATTCACGCGCAGCTCGAATAATGCGAACCGCAATCTCACCACGGTTGGCAATCAAAATTTTACGAAACATGGAGAACCTCCTTAGTTTCCAATTGCAAAGGTAAGAGTACCACTCGCTGCAAGCTTACCATCTACTTCAGCCTTTGCTTCAACCACAGCAATCGTACCACGACGTTTAACAAAAGTAGCCGTCATGACTAATTGGTCACCTGGTACAACTTGCTTCTTGAACTTAACCTTGTCCATGCCAGCATAGAAGACCAGTTTCCCTTTATTTTCAGGTTTGGACAATTCCAAGACACCAGCAGTCTGAGCCAAGGCTTCCATGATAAGAACACCTGGCATGACTGGGTATTGTGGAAAATGACCATTGAAGAACGGTTCGTTGATGGTCACATTTTTAATGGCAACAATGGTATCTTCGCTCACTTCCAAGACACGATCCACTAGGAGCATAGGGTAACGATGGGGTAGAGCTTCTTTGATTCCTTGAATATCGATCATTTGATGCGTACCAATCCTTTACCGAACTCAACCATTTCTTCATTTGAAACGAGAATTTCTGTCACCACACCATCTTTAGGTGCAGGAATTTCATTCATGACTTTCATGGCTTCAATGATCACCAAAGTCTGACCTTTTTTAACACTGTCTCCAACTGTGACAAAGGCAGGTTTATCTGGTCCAGCGGCCAAGTAAGCCACCCCTACAAGTGGGCTCTCAACAACATCACCCTCCGGAGCAACCGTCGTTTCAGCTGGTGCTGGAGCTTCTTCCACAGAACTCTCTACTGGAGTTGAAGGGGCAGAAACTACTGGACTTGCAGCTACTGCAGTTGGCACTGGAGCAACTTGAGCTGGTGCTTCAGAAGCTATTCTTGCTTCATTCTTACTGAACTGCAATTCGTCCGTTCCGTTTTTATAAGAAAATTCTCTCAAACTTGATTGGTCAAATTGAGCCATCAAGTCCTTGATCTCATTTAAATTCATAATTATTTATTCTCCCAACGTTTGAAAGCAAGAACTGCATTGTGTCCACCAAAACCAAAAGTGTTTGAAATAGCATAAGGGATTTCTTGCTCCAAGCCTTGTCCATAAACGACATTCGCTTCAATATAGTCTGACAACTCACTTGTTCCAGCTGTCATTGGTACATAGTTATGACGCATGGCTTCGATGGTAGCGATGGCTTCTACGGCCCCTGCAGCACCAAGCAAGTGTCCTGTAAAGGACTTTGTTGAAGATACAGGTACTTCTTTACCAAGAACAGCTACGATCGCACCACTTTCTCCTTTTTCATTAGCAGGAGTTGAAGTTCCGTGGGCATTGACGTAAGCCACTTGCTCTGGAGAAATTTCTGCTTCTTCCAAAGCCAACTTCATAGCCTTAATCGCACCTTGACCTTCTGGATGAGGTGAAGTCATATGGTAAGCATCACAGGTATTACCATAGCCAACTACTTCAGCCAAGATAGTTGCACCACGTTTTTCAGCATGTTCAAGGCTTTCAAGAACCAACATCCCTGAACCCTCTCCCATCACAAAACCATTACGGTCTTTGTCAAATGGGATAGAAGCACGAGTTGGATCCTCTGTAGTTGATAAGGCAGTCAATGCTTGGAAACCAGCGATAGCAAAAGGAGTAATAGATGATTCTGATCCACCAACTAACATGACATCTTGGAAACCAAACTTGATAGAACGGAAGGCATCCCCAATGGCATCATTTGATGAGGCACAGGCTGTATTGATTGATTTACAGATACCGTTTGCTCCGAAACGCATGGCAACATTTCCTGAAGCCATATTTGGCAAGGCTTTTGGAAGTGTCATTGGTTTAACACGTTTTGGACCTTTTTCATGAAGACGGATAACCTGATCTTCGATTTCTTTAATTCCCCCAATACCAGAAGCCACGATGACACCAAAGCGATCTTTATCGATTGCTTCTACATCAAGATTTGCGTTTGTCACCGCTTCTTGAGCCGCATACAAGGCATACAAAGAATAGTTGTCAAAACGGTTGGTATCTTTTTTGACAAAGTATTTATCAAATGGGAAATCTTGAACTTCTGCCGCATTGTGCACAGCAAATTCGCTGTGGTCAAACTTAGTGATTTCTCCAATTCCAATCTTCCCAGTTTGCAAACTGTTCCAAAATTCTTCTGGAGTATTTCCGATAGGAGAGGTCAATCCGTAACCTGTTACTACAACTCGATTTAGTTTCATCTGTCTTACCTATATCTTTCCTTATTTTTTACATGCTAAGTCCGCCATCAACAGCGAGAACTTGTCCAGTCAAATAATCCTGTCCAGCCAGGAACACTGTAGCATCTGCGATATGTTCTGCTTGACCGAAATGTTTCATTGGGATTTGGGCCAATGTCGCTTCCTTGACCTTATCAGACAAAACAGCAGTCATATCTGACTCGATCATCCCTGGTGCAAGAGCATTTACGCGTACGTTGCGATTGGCAACTTCACGTGCAACTGACTTGGTAAAACCAATCAAACCTGCTTTAGAAGCTGCATAGTTGGCTTGTCCGATATTTCCCATCAAACCGACCACACTCGACATGTTGATAATCGCACCTTCACGTGCCTTGATCATCTGTTTCAAGACTGCTTGAGTCATGTTAAAGGCACCTGTCAAGTTGATCTTAATCACTTTTTCAAAGTCTTCCTCGGTCATCTTAAGCATAAGCGTATCCTGAGTAATCCCAGCATTGTTGACCAAGACATCGACAGAACCGAGTTCTGCAATCGCTTGATCTACCATACGCTTGGCATCTGCAAAGTCTGAAACATCACCTGAAATCGGTACTACTTTGACACCATAGTTTGAAAACTCAGCTAGCAATTCTTCTGAGATTGCTCCTCGACTATTCAAGACTACATTAGCGCCTAGTTGGGCAAATTTGTGAGCAATGGCAAGTCCGATACCACGACTTGAACCTGTTACAAAGACATTTTTGTTTGTAAGTTGCATTCTATTTCTCCTATTTCCTGTTGTATTTTGTGGGAGAAGGGATCATTAGTTTCCTAACAAAGCATCCAAGCTTGCTTGGTCTTCAACGTTAGCTAGCTGAGCTGTTTTATCGATTTTTTTGACAAAGCCTGATAGGACCTTGCCAGGACCAATTTCAATAAAGTTGGTTACCCCAGCATCCTGCATCACAGCAATACTTTCATAAAAACGAACAGGTTCTTTGACCTGACGCGTCAAAAGCTCTTGGATTTGATCTTTTTCCATAACAGCAGCTTCCGTATTGCCGACTAGTGGGCAAGTAAAATCAGCGAAACTCACTCCCTCAAGAGCTCCAGCTAGTTGCTGACTGGCTGGCTCAAGAAGAGCTGTATGGAAAGGACCAGATACATTTAAAGGAATCAATCGTTTTGCTCCTGCTTCCTGCAAGAGTTCAACTGCGCGGTCAACCGCAGCCACCTCACCACCGATAACGATTTGGCTTGGAGTGTTGTAGTTAGCTGGAGTCACTACTCCAACTTTAGAGGCTGTTTCACAAGCTTCCTCAATCACTTCAACTGGAGTATTAAGGACGGCAACCATCTTTCCAGATCCTGCAGGTGCAGCCTCTTCCATATAAGCACCACGCTTAGCAACCAAGGCAACTGCCTCTTCGTAGTCCAAGGCACCACTTGCTACAAGAGCAGAATATTCCCCAAGAGACAATCCTGCTACCATATCCGGCTGATAACCCTTTTCTTTCAATAGTCGGTAAATAGAAACCGAAGTCGCTAAAATAGCTGGCTGCGTATAACGAGTCTGGTTTAACTTGGTTTCTTCCTTATCAATCAAGTCACGTAGGTCATAACCCAAAACCTGACTGGCTTGGTCAATTGTTTCCTTGACGATAGGGTAGCGATCATAGAGATCACGCCCCATTCCTAGATACTGAGCACCTTGACCGGCAAATAGAAAGGCTGTTTTAGTCATTTCTTACAACTCCTGCCCAACGAGAGGCTTCTTCTTGAATTTTCTTGGCTGCGCCATAGTATAGATCTTTTAGGATTTCTTCGACAGTTTCCTCTTTAGAAACCAAACCAGCGATCTGACCTGCCATGACGGATCCACCTTCTACATCTCCATGAACAACGGCTTTAGCAAGAGCACCAGCTCCCATTTGTTCAAAGATTTCTAAATCTGGATCTTCTTGTTTAAAGGCATCCTTTTCAGCCTGTTCAAAGTCACGAGTCAACTGATTTTTAATGGCGCGAACAGCATGTCCAAAATGTTGAGCTGAAATAGTCGTATCGATATCACGCGCTTTTAAGATTTTTTCCTTGTATTTTGGATGGGCGTTAGATTCCTTGGCTACTACGAAACGCGTACCAACTTGAACGGCCTCAGCACCAAGCATAAAGCCTGCAGCGACACCTTCACCGTCCGCAATTCCTCCAGCTGCGATAACCGGAATTGAAACAGCTGCAGCAACTTGGCGAACCAAGGTCATGGTTGTTAATTTACCAATATGTCCACCGGCTTCCATTCCCTCTGCAATAACTGCATCTGCACCAATTTTTTCCATGCGTTTTGCCAAAGCAACACTTGGAACAACAGGAATAACTGTAATTCCTGCATCATGGAAACGAGTCATGTATTTACTTGGATTTCCTGCACCAGTTGTAACCACCTTGACTCCTTCTTCAATCACGAGATCAACGATGTCTTCTACAAAAGGTGACAAGAGCATGATGTTGACACCAAAAGGTTTATCCGTAAGTGATTTGATTTTATCGATATTAGCCTTTACGACCTCTTTAGGTGCATTCCCACCACCGATGATTCCTAGACCACCAGCTTTTGATACTGCACCAGCCAAGTCACCGTCTGCAACCCAGGCCATTCCTCCTTGAAAAATAGGATAATCAATGTTCAATAATTCTGTAATACGTGTTTTCATAGTGCCTCCATCATTCCTTGCTTACGTAATAGTTCGATGAGTTTATCATTTGAGTTTCAAACTATTACCTAAACAAGAGGGAGTGGGTTTCCCCAACTCCTTCTAGTAATATGTTAATTATTTTGTTTGCTCTTCAACGTAGGCAACCAAGTCACCAACTGTTTTCAAATTATCTTCTGCTTCGATTTGGATATCGAAAGCATCTTCGATTTCAGAGATTACTTGGAACAAGTCCAATGAATCTGCATCCAAATCATCAAAAGTAGATT
>CAUVSV010000009.1:0-57991 GCA_963554735.1 Streptococcus oralis | reverse complement strand
GATTGGTGATACTTTTTTCTTAAGCAACCACATGCAAAGGAAAGTAAGGAGAAGTCCCATCAATCCTGGAATCAATGAGTTCAACTGACCTTGAAGGGTTTGTGGTTGAACGCTATCCAAGCTCAAACCACTAAGGGCCTGACCAAGGATTCCCTTCAATTCTCCACCTGTTACAGCGCCTTCTGGGAAGTTGATATAAGCACCTTCTGCCAATTGTTTACCTGGAAGGTTCACAGTAAAGTTGATAGATACCCAACGTTGTACAAGAACGGCAAGGATGAACATACCAAGGATAGATGCTCCTTTGGTGATGTCTTTCAAGATACCACCAGACATGTCTTTAGTGATTTCAGATCCAGCTTTGTAACCGAACTCTTGTGTATACCATAGGAAGGCCATACGGATAGCATTCCATCCAAAGAAGAAGAGAAGGGGACCAACAATGTTACCAGATGCAGCAAGTGATGCACCAAGGGCTCCAAGGATAGGACGAACTGTGAACCAGAATACTGGGTCACCGATACCAGCAAGAGGTCCCATCATACCGATTTTAACCCCTTGAATAGCCGCGTCGTCGATTTCAACACCGTTAGCGCGTTCTTCTTCAAGTGCAAGAGTAACCCCCATGATAGGAGCAGCTACGTATGGGTGAGTGTTGAAGAACTCAAGGTGACGCTCAAGAGCAGCCGCTTGGTCTTCTTTTTTAGTGTACAATTTTTTGATAGCTGGGATTAATGAGTAAGCCCAACCCAAGTTTTGCATACGTTCGTAGTTCCAAGAACCTTGAAGGAATTGTGAACGCCACCAAACTTTTTGACGATCTGATTTTGATAATTGAATTTTTTCAGCCATGATTGATCCCCTTTCTAGTAGTCTTCTAGGATATCACCGATTGGGTCGTTAGAAGTCGCAGCTCCGCCGCCACCGTTTCCACCTTGTTTTGTAAGGTTAAGGTAGATGAAGGCAAGGGCAACACCGATGACACCAAGGGCAATCAAAGTCAATTGAGAAATCGCAGCAAGTGCAAAACCGATAGCGAAGAATGGCCATACTTCACGAGTTGCCATCATGTTGATAACCATAGCGTAACCAACGGCAACGACCATAGCACCACCGACAGCCATACCACCGTTCAACCAGTCTGGCATCAATTTGAGAGCATCTTGAACGGCAGAAGCTGGGATAGCGATAAGGAAGGCAGCAGGGATTGCAATACGAAGACCTTGAAGAAGAAGTGCAACAAAGTGAGCACGTTCAACAGCCGCAATATTTCCGTCTTTAGCAGCAGCGTCAGCAGTGTGAACCAAGGCAACTGAGATTGTACGAACAATCATAGTCAAGAAAAGTCCAGCTACGGCAAGAGGGATAGCTGTTGCCGTAGCAACGGCGATACCTTCAGTAGTAAAGTTACCACCTTTGATCAAGATGATTGCTGCGGCAACAGATGCAAGGGCAGCGTCAGGAGCTACGGCAGCTCCGATGTTTGCCCAACCAAGGGCGATCATTTGAAGAGATCCACCAAGCATAACACCTGCTTCGAGGTTACCAGTTGCAAGTCCGATAAGGGTACATGCGACGATTGGTTGATGGAATTGGAATTGGTCGAGGATACCTTCAAGACCTGCAAGGAAGGCAACAACTACAACCAAGATAGCAGAAATGATTGAAATATCTGACATGGTTTTATTCCTTTTCTATTTAGTTTTAATAAAGTATTTAATCCTGTTTTCAAAAATGCTCGAAACAGATTAACATTATTGAACGTTTGCTTTCTTAATCAAGTCAAACAAATCTTTTTTCGTGTCGTTTGGTACTTTACGTACGTCAAATTCAACACCGAGGTCACGCATTTTTTCAAAGGTTGCAACGTCTTCTTTGTCCATAGACAAAACGTTGTTGATCATTGTTTTACCTGTTGAGTGAGCCATAGAACCAACGTTAAGAGTCTTGATTGGTACGCCACCTTCGATAGCACGAAGTGCATCTTGTGGAGTTTCAAACAAGATAAGGGCATGAGTTTCGCCGAAACGTGGGTCTTTTGCAACGTCGATCAATTTTTGAATTGGGACAACGTTGGCTTTTACTCCGTTTGGAGCTGCTTGTTTGATCAATTCTTTACGCAAATCGTCGTTTGCAACGTTGTCTGAAGCAACGATAATACGATCCGCTTTTGAATCTGGAGTCCAAGCAGTGGCAACCTGACCGTGAAGGAGACGAGTGTCTAGACGAGCAAGGTTGATTTTCAGTTTACCGTCACCGATAACTGTTCCTTCTGGAATAGCAGCTTGGGCAACTGGAGCAGCTGCAGCAGTTGCAACTTCCTCAACTGGGTTAAGCTCTTCTGGAAGAGCCTTGATGCCATCTTTGGCTTCTTTAATGATATTCGCAGCGACTTTATCCACACCTGCATTCGCGTCCATAAGGCGCTCTGTGTAGGCTTGGATCAACATCGGCAAGTTCAGTCCTGTGATGATGGCAAACTTACGTTCTGGATTTTCTCCCATCACGCGGCTAGCTTGGTTGAATGGAGATCCACTCCAAAGGTCAGCCAATACTAGAACCTCATCTTCTGCGTCAAATGCAGCCACAGCGTTGTTGAATTTAGCGTAAAGGTCATCTGGACCTTCATTTGGCATAAAGGTTACAACTTGAACCTTTTCTTGTTCACCAAAGATCATAGATCCTGACTGATGAATACCTGCAGCAAATTCGCCGTGGCTCGCAATAATGATTCCGATACTCATTATTGTCATTCCTCCTTATAAAATGTTTGACTGTATGTTTAAGAAAACTTTAAGCCTAACTTTAAGTATAAACCGTTTTCATATAAAAATCAACTACTTTTTCTAAAAAGATGTAAAAGTTTTCATAGAATGACTTTTTAAAAATATTAATATATCAATGTTTTTGAGAGATAAATGAAAATGGTAATGGAAAATTTAATATAAAAATACAGAAAATAAGTCGCTTTTGTGAAAACAAAATGAAAACAAAAAGGAAAGATTGCGACCATGCAATCTTCCCTTTTATAGGAATAAATTTTGTAAAGCGTAGGCAACTCCATCTTCTTCGTTGGTCAGAGGAAGTTGTTCGTCTGCATATGGAAGAAGAGCAGGATTGGCGTTTTTCATAGCATATCCCTTGCCTGCAAATGCCAACATTTCAGTGTCATTATGCTCATCACCAAAGGCGATTAAGTCTTTTTTATCACGATTCATCACATTGAGCAAGTACTCTAGAGCAAAGGCCTTGTTTACACCCTTGGGAGTACACTCGAGGATGTTGAGGGGACCGCCCCATGTATTGATAGCTAGTTGGTGCTGATAAAAACGATTCATTTCGTCCGCTAAAGCGTATTTGTCTTCAGCCCTTGTTTGCAAGAGGATGCAGTTGGGATCTTTGGTTACTCGTTCAGGTTTGAATTGATTTTCTGGCCGGAAGTTCTCTACGCCAAATAGTTTAGGATCTGCAATTTCTTCATTCGGTGTCGTGATATAGAATTTTTTTCGATATTCTCCCGCAATAAAATCAGCCTGGATGTCCTCCGTGCGCTTGACCATGTCTAGGAGGTATTTTTTGTCCAAGGTCAAGCACTTTTCATGCGCCCAAGCCTGTCCTGGTAGATGGGTAAGGGAACCATTAAAGTTAATCATGGGAGTATGCAATTCTAGCTCACGATAGAAGTCTTTTGCCATACGATACGGACGGCCTGTCGTGATGATGACATGGTGTCCTTTTTCTGAAATTTTTTTGATCGTCTCTTTGGTGAAATCGGAGAGCTTGCTTTCATTATTTAGCAGGGTTCCGTCCAAATCGACTGCGATAATTTTTTTAGTCATATAAACCTTCCTAGTCGTTTCCAGATAAGATGTCTTCTATTATATCAAAAAGAAGGAAGAAAAGCAGATAAGAACAAAAACTACAGTTGCTTTGATTTATTAAATAAATCAAACAAACATATTGAAAAGGTGAATGATAAATGATATAATACTAATATTGTTCGTAAAAAACAAAAGGAGATTAAAGATGGACAAACTATTTAAACTAAAAGAGCACGGGACAGATGTCCGTACAGAGGTGCTTGCTGGTTTAACAACATTCTTTGCAATGAGTTATATTCTCTTTGTAAACCCTCAAATGCTTTCCCAAACGGGTATGCCTGTTCAAGGTGTGTTCTTGGCAACGATTATCGGTTCTGTAGTCGGTACTTTGATGATGGCTTTCTATGCTAATTTGCCGTACGCACAAGCACCAGGTATGGGACTAAATGCCTTCTTCACATTTACAGTTGTATTTGGGATGGGCTATACTTGGAAAGAAGCTCTTGGTATGGTCTTCATTTGTGGAATTATTTCACTGATTATTACCTTGACAAATGTTCGTAAAATGATCATCGAATCTATTCCAACAACACTTCGTTCAGCTATTTCGGCTGGTATTGGTGTTTTCCTTGCCTATGTTGGAATTAAGAATGCTGGTCTCTTGAAATTCTCAATCGATCCAGGTACTTATACGGTAGCAGGTGAAGGAGCAGACAAGGCTCAAGCTGCACTTACTGCAAACTCCGCAGCTGTTCCAGGATTGGTAGACTTCAATACTCCAGCCGTATTGGTGGCTCTTGCAGGTTTGGCTATTACCATTTTCTTTGTTGTTAAAGGCATCAAGGGTGGAATCATTCTTTCTATTTTAACAACGACTGTGCTTGCCATTGCTGTTGGTGTTGTCAAATTATCAGGGATTGACTTTGCTAGCAACAATCTTTCAGCAGCGGTTAATGATTTAGGAACTTTGTTTGGTGCTGCTCTTGGTTCAGAAGGTTTAGGATCTTTGATTTCAAACACTTCGCGTTTACCAGAAACCTTGATGGCTATTCTTGCCTTCTCACTAACGGATATTTTTGATACAATCGGTACTCTTATCGGTACTGGTGAAAAAGTTGGTATTGTTGCGACAAGTGGGGAAAACCATGAGTCCGCTAAATTGGACAAGGCTCTATACTCTGACTTGGTGGCAACTTCGGTAGGTGCCATTGCAGGTACTTCAAACGTTACGACCTATGTTGAATCTGCGGCTGGTATCGGTGCTGGTGGCCGTACTGGGTTGACAGCCCTAGTGGTTGCGATCTGTTTTGCTCTATCTAGCTTCTTTAGCCCACTTCTAGCGATTGTTCCTACAGCTGCAACAGCACCAATTTTGATTATTGTCGGAATCATGATGCTTTCTAACTTAAAAAATATCCCTTGGGATGATATGGCTGAAGCGGTTCCTGCCTTCTTCACATCTATCTTTATGGGATTCAGCTACTCTATCACACAAGGGATTGCTGTTGGTTTCTTGACATATACCTTGACAAAAGTTGTCAAAGGTCAAGCCAAGGATGTGCACGTGATGATTTGGATTTTGGATGCCTTGTTTATCCTTAACTATATCAGTATGGCGATATAAATGGTATAATAGAAAAAGGGGAGTCTCCCCTTTTTCTTATAAGGAGGTACATCATGAAAGATAAGACGATTTGGCAAGAGGTTTTAAACAGAGGGAAATGGGTGCTCATCCTTTTGGTAGCTTTTGTTCTATCTCAATTTCCCATAGGACTTGCTTTGTTTTTAGCAAACAAACAGTTTCCGATTTTACAGTCAGGGCTCTTAGTAGGTGCTCTATCCATAGTCGTTTTGATTGTATTCATTATTGGTGCACGAAAAACACAACTTGCTACTTTTAATCTATCCTTTTTTAAGGCAAAAGACTTGGCTCGCTTGGTATTGAGTTATCTGGTGATTTTTGCGACAAATCTCTTGGGTTCAGTCCTGCTTCGACTAACAAATGAGGCAACAACCAGTAACCAATCAATACTGAATGGTTTGGTTCAGAATAGTTCCTTGATTTCAACTTTCTTCCTACTAGTCTTGATTGCGCCGATTTGTGAGGAAATTTTGTGTCGTGGGATTATTCCTAAAAAGATTTTCCGTGGAAAAGAAAAACTAGGCTTTGTTGTGGGTGCAATCGTCTTTGCCTTGCTCCATATGCCAACCAATTTACCTTCTGTGATTATTTATGGAGGTATGTCGATCGTTCTGTCTTGGACGGCTTACAAGACCCAACGTTTGGAAATGTCTATCTTGCTTCACATGATTGTGAATGGGGTTGCTTTCTGTTTGTTGGCTCTTGTGGTGATCATGAGTCGGACATTAGGGATTTCTGTTTAAGATTTTTGACAATTGCTTACATGTTTCTACTGGGAAAAAGATGAATGCAATCGTGTCCATCTTTTTCTTTTTATGGTAAAATAGAGAAATAATATGGTGAAAAGCCTTGAGGGAGTGACCGATATGTCAAGTAAAGTAAATCATGCAAAGACAGCTATTTGCGGAATTATCAATGTAACCCCAGATTCCTTTTCGGATGGTGGTCAATTTTTTGCTCTTGAGCAGGCACTCCAGCAGGCTCGTAAATTGATAGCAGAAGGGGCTAGTATGCTAGATATCGGCGGAGAATCGACTCGGCCGGGAAGAAGTAGCTATGTTGAGATAGAAGAGGAAATCCAGCGTGTTGTTCCAGTGATTAAAGCGATTCGCAAGGAAAGTGATGTCCTCATCTCTATTGATACTTGGAAGAGTCAGGTAGCAGAAGCTGCTTTGGCTGCTGGTGCTAATCTAGTTAATGATATCACTGGTCTCATGGGTGATGAAAAAATGGCTCATGTGGTAGCTGAAGCGAGAGCGAAAGTAGTCATTATGTTTAATCCAGTTATGGCACGACCTCAGCACCCTAGCTCGCTCATCTTTCCTCATTTTGGCTTTGGTCAAGCTTTTACAGAGGAAGAGTTAGCTGACTATGAAACATTGCCAATCGAATACTTGATGGAGACTTTCTTTGACAGAGCACTAGCGAGAGCAGAGGAAGCTGGTATTGCACCAGAAAATATCCTGTTGGATCCAGGGATCGGCTTTGGTCTGACCAAGAAAGAAAATCTGCTTCTTTTACGGGATCTGGATAAACTACATCAGAAAGGCTATCCGATCTTTCTTGGAGTGTCGCGCAAGAGGTTTGTCATCAATATTCTTGAAGAAAATGGTTTTGAAGTCAATCCTGAGACAGAACTTGGTTTCCGCAATCGAGATACGGCTTCGGCTCATGTAACTAGTATTGCTGCAAGACAGGGTGTAGAAGTGGTGCGCGTGCATGACGTAGCTAGTCACAGGATGGCAGTTGAAATTGCCTCCGCCATTCGTCTAGCTGATGAAGCGGAAAATCTAGATTTAAAACAATATAAATAAGATGAAAGAAATTGAAAACAATCAGTGGATTGCTAACTACCGGACGGACCAACCGCATTTTGGCTTGGAACGAATGGTGGAACTCCTAGCTCTGCGAGGCAATCCCCATCTCAAACTTAAGGTCATCCATATCGGCGGGACCAATGGTAAGGGGTCTACCATTGCTTTTTTGAAAAAGATGCTGGAAAACCTAGGGCTGAGAGTTGGGGTGTTCAACTCGCCCTATCTCATTCATTATACGGATCAGATTAGCATTAATGGGGAATCCATTCCCGAGGCTAGGCTAGAAGCCCTCATGGCAGACTATCAGTCTTTGCTTGAGGGGGAATCTGCTACCAATTTGCAGGGGACAACCGAATTTGAGATTATCACAGCTCTAGCTTATGATTACTTTGCCTCAGAGCAAGTAGATGTGGCTATCATGGAAGTCGGCATGGGTGGTCTTTTGGATAGTACTAATGTTTGCCAGCCAATTTTAACAGGAATTACGACCATTGGACTGGATCATGTGGCCCTACTTGGTGATACCTTGGAAGCCATAGCAGAGCAGAAGGCTGGTATTATCAAACAAGGTATTCCCTTAGTGACAGGTCATATTGTTCCTGAAGCCTTGACTGTTATTGACCGCATTGCGGAAGGGAAAGAAGCACTGAGAATACAATATGGGAAAGATTATCAGGTCAGTCACCAAAAGAGTGTGGTGACAGGCGAAATCTTTGACTATATTAGTTCTGTCAGACAAGGTCGCTTTCAAACAGGTCTGCTTGGCTTGCACCAGATAGAAAATGCGGGGATGGCGCTTGCCCTCCTAGACACTTATTGCCAGGAGGCTGGACGAGAATTAGCAAGTAATGACTTGGTTGCTCAAGCTTTGAAAGAAACCAGATGGCCAGGACGTTTGGAGGTCGTGTATAGCGACCCACTGTTGCTTTTGGATGGGGCCCACAATCCCCATGCTATCAAGGTTTTACTAGCAACCTTACAAGACCGCTTTGCGGATTATCATAAGGAAATCCTCTTTACCTGCATCAAAACCAAGGCTTTGGAGGATATGCTGGATTTGCTAGAAACGGTGCCAGATAGTCAATTGACTTTAACCCATTTTGACGATAGTCGGGCGACTGATAAAAGCGTGCTGAAAGAGACAGCCAAGTCTAGAAATCTCAATTACCAAAGTTGGCAGGATTTTCTAGAGCAGAAATTGACAGATAAAAATGAAGAGAAACAAACAGTTAGGATTGTCACAGGTTCCTTGTATTTCTTGAGCCAAGTGAGAGCCTATCTGATGGAGAGGAAGAATGAGAATGGATACACAAAAGATTGAAGCAGCTGTAAAAATGATTATCGAGGCTGTTGGTGAGGACGCTAACCGCGAGGGCTTGCAGGAAACACCTGCTCGTGTAGCCCGTATGTACCAAGAGATTTTTTCAGGTCTTGGCCAAACTGCTGAGGAACACCTGTCAAAATCCTTTGAGATTATCGACGATAATATGGTGGTAGAAAAGGATATTTTTTTCCATACCATGTGTGAGCACCACTTCTTGCCATTTTATGGTAAAGCGCACATTGCCTATATTCCAGATGGCCGTGTGGCAGGCTTGTCCAAGCTAGCCCGTACGGTTGAAGTCTACTCTAAAAAACCACAAATTCAAGAACGGTTGAATATTGAAGTGGCTGATGCCTTGATGAACTACCTGGGTGCTAAAGGGGCCTTTGTTGTCATTGAGGCCGAGCATATGTGTATGAGCATGCGTGGTGTCAGAAAACCAGGTACTGCGACTTTGACAACAGTCGCTCGTGGTCTATTTGAAACAGATAAGGACCTAAGAGATCAGGCTTATCGTTTAATGGGACTATAATACCCTTCGAAAATCAAATTCAAACCACGTCAGCTTCCATCTGCAACCTCAAAACAGTGTTTTGAGCAGCCTGCGGCTAGCTTCCTAGTTTGCACTTTGATTTTCATTGAGTATAAAAAGAATCCGCTTTGGGCGGATTTTTCTAGAAAGGACTAGTTATGGATCAACTGCAGATTAAAGATTTGGAAATTTTTGCCTATCATGGTCTTTTCCCTAGTGAGAAGGAATTGGGGCAGAAGTTTGTTATTTCCGCAAGCTTATCTTATGATATGACCAAGGCGGCTACAGAATTGGATTTGACAGCTTCTGTCCATTACGGAGAACTGTGTCAGCAGTGGACGACTTGGTTTCAGGAAAGCACTGAGGACTTGATTGAAACGGTAACCTACAAACTCGTTGAACGTACCTTTGAGACCTATCCTCTTGTCCAAGAGATTGAGTTGGAACTAAAAAAACCATGGGCTCCAGTGCATTTACCATTGGATACCTGCTCGGTGACCATTCGCCGTCGCAAACAACGGGCCTTTATCGCTCTAGGAAGTAATATGGGAGATAAGCAAGCAAACTTGGAGCAAGCTATTGACAAACTGCGAGCTCGAGGTATCCATATTCTCAAAGAGTCCAGTGTCTTGGCGACAGAGCCTTGGGGTGGTGTGGAACAAGATAGCTTTGCCAATCAGGTGATTGAAGTAGAAACCTGGCTACCAGCACCAGTCTTGTTAGAAACATTGTTAGCCATTGAGTTAGAAATGGGACGGGTTCGAGAGGTGCATTGGGGACCACGTTTGATTGATTTGGACTTGCTCTTTGTGGAGGACCAAGTCATTTATACAGACGAGCTCATCTTGCCTCATCCTTATATAGCAGAACGCCTCTTTGTTCTTGAGCCATTAGTGGAAATAGCTCCCCATTTTATCCATCCGATCCTAAAGCAACCAATTCGATACTTGGTTGACCAGTTGGAGCAAGGAAATGCCTAAGCTTTCCGAGACCTATAGCAAGTGGAAGAGTATCGGGGAGGGACTACTTGCTATTGTTTTAGGGCTTCTCTTGATTCGTTTTGGACAAGTCATTCCGCGAATGGGGTACCAGTTGCTGATGGGTTACTTTTCCTTGTCAGCAGTTTGGCACTTGTTGACTCGCTGGTTTCAGGATAAAAATCGTCGGGAAAATATCTTTGTAACCTTGGGCAAGCTGGCGGTTGCGGCTCTCGTGTTTGACTCTATCATCTTGCAAGACCTTGCCCTCTATCTCTTGGTCTTTATCATTGCGAGCTACCAGCTGTTTACGGGCATCATTAGTCTTGTGACCTGGTCTCTCTATCGAAAAAATGCTATTCATCCTCGACTCCATCATCTCTTCGATGCTGTATGGATGATAGGATTCGGTCTTTATAGCATCTCTCCTTTTCACGATGCAGCGAATTTTGAATTGCTCTTGCTTGGATTTTACTTGCTTATGCTAGGAGTTAGTAGCCTTCGGGATGGTTTCTTTTTTGAAAAGATAGAAAATAATCCCAAGCTGAAACGACGAATGCGAATGACCTTGCCGATCTTTGTGACAGCGCTGATCCCTATTAGTACCTTGCGAAAACTAAATGAGTGGCTGGCAAATCATGAAAGTCAAGAAGGGGAAGTTCATTCAGAAAGAAAAAATGACCAGGCGGTTGATCTGGAAATTTTTGTTCATACCTCAGAAACCTCCTTCTTCCTTGCTATGGGACATGTGGATATTTGTTATCAAGGGCAGGTTATTTCCTATGGTTCCTATGATCCCCACTCGGAGCGTTTATTCGGCATGGTTGGAGATGGTGTTTTGTTTAAGGCCAATCGGGAAAAATACATCGAGCTCTGTAAGAGGGAAAGTCAGAAGACCTTGTTTGCTTATGGCCTGAGTTTGACGGAGCAACAGAAAGCAGCTATCCAAGCGCGTTTAGCGGAGATAGAAGACCTGTTAATTCCTTGGGAACCAAGCTCGCAGTTGATGAAAAGAAGAGAGGGAGAGGTAAAGCATACCTACTCCTACCAACTAAAAGAGGAAGCAGATGCGACCCTCTATAAATTCAGCTCATCCGAGTTTAAGACCTACTTTGTTCTCAGTACCAATTGTGTTCTGCTAGCAGACTCTATCGTGGGAAAAGCTGGAACTGATATATTGAGTCCCCAAGGTTTCATTGTGCCAGGGACTTATCAGGATTACCTTGATTTAGAGTATACAAAACCCAATGGTCTAGTTGTTAGTCGATCCATTTATTAGAAAAAGAAAACTCTAGTTCATCAGCAGTTTGTGCCGAAAAGCTAGAGTTTTTAAAATAGGTCATTTTCTTCTGGAAGGAGGATGCTTTCTCTGCCGTCTAGGTCTAAAACAAGGACCCTAGGCGGGTAAAGCGGATCGAAAGGATGATTGAAATCAAAATCAATACTAGTCGGAAGGTGCTGACTAGAAAAACGGAAGGTGATGGTCCCCTTATTGTTGAGCAGTTGAAACTCAAGTTCTTCTTCTAATTCAAAGACGTTTTTCAGGAAATGATCGATAATATACCATAAAGAGTCAATGACATCGTCAGGCAGGCTGGTCACAACACCAAAACTAGCAGAACGTCTCTGAGTATTTGTAAAAGCCATAAGAGTTCCCCTCCCCCTTTTGTTTTTCCTTATCATACAGCAAAATATCTCAAAAATCAAGAAATCGTACTCGCCTTTTCAAAATGGGAATAAACTGTGAAATTTTTTCAAAGTTTCTCTAAAAAATACTTGAAAGTGTTTACAATAAGTGATAAAATGGAGTAAGTAGATGCGTGAAAGCGAAATTTTCATTATAGAAAGGAAACGGAATGAACACAGATGATACAGTAACGATTTATGACGTCGCCCGTGAAGCAGGAGTTTCGATGGCAACAGTTAGCCGTGTCGTTAATGGCAACAAGAATGTTAAAGAGAACACTCGAAAGAAAGTCCTAGAAGTGATTGACCGCTTGGACTATCGTCCAAATGCGGTAGCACGTGGTTTGGCTAGCAAGAAAACAACGACAGTCGGAGTTGTGATTCCGAACATTACCAATGGTTATTTCTCAACACTTGCTAAGGGAATTGACGACATTGCTGAAATGTATAAGTATAACATTGTCCTTGCAAATAGTGATGAGGATGATGAAAAGGAAGTTTCAGTAGTCAACACTCTCTTTTCAAAACAAGTCGATGGGATTATCTTTATGGGCTATCACTTGACTGAGAAGATTCGTTCAGAGTTTTCTCGTTCACGGACACCGGTTGTTCTTGCTGGTACTGTGGATGTCGAACACCAACTTCCAAGTGTGAATATCGACTACAAACAAGCAACGATTGATGCTGTGAGCTATCTTCTCAAAGAAAACGAAAAGATTGCTTTTGTGAGTGGACCACTCGTCGATGATATCAATGGCAAGGTTCGTTTGATCGGTTACAAGGAAGCCTTGAAAAAAGCGGGACATTCTTATAGTGAGGGCTTGGTCTTTGAATCAAAATACAGCTATGACGATGGCTATGCCTTGGCAGAACGCTTGATTTCATCACAAGCTACAGCTGCAGTTGTAACAGGTGATGAATTGGCGGCAGGTGTGTTGAATGGTTTGGCTGACCATGGCGTATCTGTGCCGGAAGAGTTTGAAATCATTACGACAGATGACTCTCAGATTGCACGATTCACTCGTCCAAACTTGACTACTATTGCCCAACCTCTTTATGATCTAGGTGCTATCAGCATGCGTATGTTGACTAAGATTATGCATAAGGAAGAGTTGGAAGAACGTGAAGTTCTCTTACCCCATGGTTTGACAGAACGTCGTTCAACACGAAAACGTAAATAGAAAAAATCAGGGAATCTCGAAGATTTCCTGATTTTGCGTTCTAGAGTAGAGGTTTATCCTTCCATATAGTCTTTCAAAGCCTGCCCTTTTAATCCAGCATTAAGGGCAATTAATAATTTGAGGCGAGCTTTTTGAGCGTTGAGTTCTTTGACAAAGAAAACCCCCGCTCGTTGCAACTGCACTCCTCCGCCTTGGTAGGCGTAGACAGGTTCAGCAATACCATTAAAGCATCGTGAGACCAAGGCGACTGGGATTCCTTTTTGCAGGAGATTTTCCAGCTTTTGAGCTGTTTCTTTGGGAACATTGCCTGCTCCAAAGGCCTGAATGACTAAGCCATCCAGTTGTTCTAAGTCTAACATATCGATCAGCTCGTCTGTCATACCGGCATAGGCTGAGATGATGGGAACCAGACCTTGAATATGCTCAAGATCAAACCGGACACGAGGTTCAGCCGTTTTGAAGTAGAGGATTTCTTGCTTCATGATGAGGCCAAGTGGTCCATGTGTTGGGGTTTGAAAGGTGCTGACGTTGGTCGTATGAGTTTTGGTAACATACTTGGCTGCGTGGATCTCGTCGTTCATGACGACCAGCACACCCTTGTCGGCTGCTTTATCATCACTGGCAACTCGCAGAGCGCTTAGATAGTTATAAACACCATCGCTACCAAGTTCGTTTGAACTACGCATGGCCCCTGTTAGAACGATGGGGATGGGCGGAATTTTCATGGTATCAAGGAAGTAAGCTGTTTCTTCTAAGGTATCTGTACCATGTGTGATGACAACACCATCGTAGTTATCAGCTTCCTCTTTAATCTTATGATAGAGTGCAAGCATATGCTTGGGTTTGATATGAGGGCTTGGCAGATTAAAAAAGTCTAGGGCATGAACCTCAATCCCTTCAAGCGGATTGGAAACATGGTTCATGGGATTTTCCTGGCTAGTTACAACGGCACCAGTGGCATCTGCTTGCATGGAAATAGTCCCACCTGTATGTAAAACAAGGATTTTCTTAGGCATGATTTAGTCACTCTTTCTGAAATGTGGTATAATCATTGTAACACAAAAGGGGAGAATGGGATAGGATGGAAGTCAAGGCTGTTTTTTTTGATATCGATGGAACGCTAGTCAACGATCGCAAGAGTGTTTTGAAATCCACTAAGGACGCGATTAAGATTGTCAAAGAGCAAGGAGTGCTTGTTGGAGTAGCGACAGGACGAGGGCCGTTTTTTGTCAAGGAATTGATGGAAGACTTAGACCTAGACTTTGCGGTGACCTACAATGGCCAATACATTTTTAATAAAGAAAAGGTGCTCTTTGCAAGCCCGATTGCTAAGTCAAGCCTGCGTCAACTGATTGCTTACGCTAAAAAGGAGCGTAAAGAAATCGCTCTTGGAACCGAGCATGCCGTTGTTGGTTCGAAAATTATGTCATTTGGTCTCGGCTCCTTTTCCCAACTGGTTAGTCGTTTTATTCCGACTGTTCTGACAAGAACCGTTAGCCGTTCCTTTAATCGAATGGTCAGCAAGGCAGTTCCTCAAAAGGAAGACGACTTGCTTAACTTGATTAACCAACCCATTTACCAAGTTTTGATGCTGATGACGCCAGAAGAATCTGAGAAGGCAGCAAGTGATTTTGACGACTTGAAATTAACTCGAAGCAATCCTTTTGCAGCAGATATCATTAACCAAGGAAATTCCAAACTAGAAGGCATTCGCCGAGTCGGGAAAGAATATGGCTTTGATCTCAATCAAGTCATGGCCTTTGGTGATTCCGACAACGATCTGGAAATGTTGGCGGGTGTTGGTATGTCGGTCGCCATGGGAAATGGCAGTAGCAGTGTCAAAGAAGTTGCCAAGCATATTACGGCAAGTAATCAACAAGATGGTATCCACAAGGCGCTCGAGCACTTTGGTGTTTTGGCTTCAGAAAAAGTGTTTGTCAGTCGAGACTACCACTTTAATAAGGTTAAAACCTTCCACCACATGATGGATGAACGAACTCAAGAAGAACCACAAGCATGGGATGCTGAAGGTGCAACCCACCGCGCAGATTTTAAAATTGAAGAATTAGTAGAGTTTGTTCGCGCAGCAAGTTCTTCGGAGGAAGAATTCCAAAACTCCCTTGCAAGCATGCATGAGGCACTTGATAAGGCGGCAGAGAAAGTGGCGAAAAAGACGCCTGCTAAGCAAAATCTGGTCGGTCAAGTGGATGCTTTGATTGACACATTGTATTTCACATACGGCAGTTTTGTATTGATGGGAGTAGATCCAGAACGCATTTTTGATATTGTCCATGAAGCAAATATGGGGAAGGTTTTCCCTGATGGGAAAGCTCATTTTGACCCAGTTACACACAAGATTTTAAAACCAGATGACTGGGAAGAAAAATATGCTCCAGAACCTGCCATCCGACAGGAACTACAACGTCAGTTTAAAGCTTATGAGCGACATAAAGAAATAAAAAATAAAAAATAAAAGAAATTTCTTTTCCCTGGATAAAAAATTCGGGGATTTTTTGAACTGAAAAACCGAACAATTTTATATATATCACTAATTATTATTAGCATATTTATACTAGAAAAAGAAAAGAAAAAAATGAAAAGATGGTGAAAATAAAGCAACAAGAAATTACATTTCTTACAAAGAATAGTTAAAAAGCTAGATATATTACTAATATATCTAGCTTTTCTTTTAAAAAACATCAAAAAAAGACAAGTCAAATTATTTGATATTTGAAAGTTTATGTGTTAGAATAAATTCAGAAAGCGAATAAATATAAAATCCTCATGCTACTACAATATGCTCTTTTTTAAGACAGAAAGTCAACTTGTTTATTTCAGGCCTGTTAACAAGTTGATGTGAGGAGTTCACTCTAGCTTTGAGGTTTAGTTATAAAATTGTGCACAATTGCTTTCCAAATTTTTATTATTTTAATTTTCAAGTTTAAAAATTAAAGAATTAAGAGGTTGAAATGAAGAAAAAATATACCTATTTGACAGCTTCTGTTTTAACAGCTGTAACAATGCTTCCAACTTTTGCACCAAGTGAAGCTCACGCTGCTTACAATTGGAATGGAAATAATAGTTACTATACAAGAACTAGCCGTCGTTCAAGCAATCGTACTTCTAACCGTACTACTGCAAATCGTAGCCGTACATCAAACTATACTGTAAGAAGTTATGGCTACAACAGTTATTACCCAAGCTATAACTATGGATATGGTAGCTATTACCCAAGTTACAACTACGGTTACAATAATTGGAATAACTACTATGGCTATGGCAACAGTAGCAACTACTATGGTTATAACTACTGGAATAATTACAACAACCTTGCTAGCGATGAAAATTATATTTACTGGAATGGCAATCACTACTACCGTATGAACGACGGTAGCTACCGTATTTATCGCAACGGTCAGTGGAAACCTTTGACAAACAATAGTAATAATAACTCATCTACTAACAACTTGGAAAACGATCCGCACTATCGTTACGAAAATGGGTACCATTACTATGTATTGGATAATGGTGATTATTACTACTACCAAAATGGTAAGTGGGTATTGGTGAAAGATTCTGCTGATACAACAACTCCAGAACAACCGGCAACACCGGCTGAACCAAAACCAGAACAACCAACAACTCCGGTTGAACCAGCACAACCAAGTCAACCTGAAGTTCCTGCTCCAACACCAGCAGAACCAGAGACTCCAACACCAGCTCCTAGTGATAAACCTGAAGAGCCAACAACACCAGCTGAGCCACAACCAGCACAACCAGCAACTCCAAGTGTTGACCTACCAGAAAACCCACCAATTAATGGAGCTGATAGTGAATTTGATCCATTCAAACCATCTACAGAAACGCCAGCGGAACCAAAACCAGCAACACCAGCAACTCCAGCTATCCCAACAACACCAGGTTTGGTAACAACTGATGAACCAAGTGAAAACCAAATCCCTGATTATGTTGAAAAACCAGCTGAAGGATTGGAACACTTGGCTTGGGCACCAAATGGACAAACTCCAAAATTGGTTTACCCACCAGGTAAACCAGGTGATGCAGTCCTCAAAAATGATAAAAACTACTACTTCGACGGTAGTGCACATTACTACTATGTATCATCTAACTCAGAGCGTACAGGTTACTCAGCATACTGGAAGTGGCTTGGAGGAAAATGGAAACTTCAAGGGATGACTGATCCAAACGATCCAGCTCGTGATCCAAAACTTCACGAAAATACTGCTGATGACGAGTACATGTACAGTGACAAGAACTCAAGCGTGAAACTTTACTCAACTAACTTGGTAACGACTGCTAAAGCAGGTCAAGCATTGCCATTCAAGAATGTTGAAGAGTTCAAGAACTACGTTATCGAAAAGATGAATCCTAAGTTCCTTGATAACGCAGGATGGGATGCCAAAGTTGAATGGGAAATCGAAGATCCAGAAATCTTTGAGAAAACCAAAGAAAACCCATATGCTAAGGATTATGTCTTGATTGCAAATCTTAAGAGTGGTGTTGAGGATAAGAAATACAGTGATGTAGAATTTGGTTATGTTAAGTTTGTTTACCGTGTTGAAGCAACAAACGATACAAACTATGACTATGTTTCAAAAGCTAAAGAAGCTTTCGCTAAAATCAATGAAGAGCGTAAAGCTCAAGGCTTGAAAGAGTTGACATGGTCAGAAGACATTTATCAAAATCAAGCACTTCCAAAAGTAAATGAAATCTCACGTCAATACGATAGCTCAGGCTTTGTTGGACGTCGTGATGAAGATGCAGCTGTTGTCGTTAAGAAATGGGCAAACAGTGGTTTGAGAGACTTGCTTCTCGATCCAAATGTCACTGAAGGAGCTGTAGCAGCAGTAGTTGATGGAAACGGTGTATACTACTGGGCATACAGTTACAAATAATTCAATCTTTTTAGATTGACTACTTTCTAAATAAGATAGAGGCTTTAAACAATTGTTTAAAGCCTTTTTGTGACCCAATCAGGACAAACAAAAAGGAGCTCAAGGCTCCCTTTTTTAATGATTACAATGTTTTTTCACTTTCTCTCACGACCAGCAAATCGACTTTTGCATGGCGAAGAATATACTCAGATGAAGAGCCAACCAAGAGGCGTTCAAAGGCATTAAGCCCTGTTGCACCAACGAGAATCAGGTCAACATTTTCTGTGTCTGGAATAGTGCGGGCAAGGAGGGTTTTTGGATTTCCCATTTCGATGACGATGTGAATATCGGTCATACCAGCATCTCTTGCGCGCTTTTCGTACTCCTTCATCAGACTTTCAGCATCGACTTGGAGTTCTTCGTAAACTTCAGCATCAAAGGTAGACACGCTTTGAAGAGCGCGTGTGTCGATAACATGGGCAATGGTGAGCTTGGATTCGTTGCGTAGAGCAGTGTAAACACCTTTGACGAAAGCCAAGTCCGCTTCTTTAGAACCATCAATTGCGACCATAACATTTTGGTAACGTTGTGCCATAATGAAACCTCCTGAAATTTTCTTACTGTTATTGTAGCCCTTTTCACTAAAGAAGTAAAGTAAAAATCATATTTAAATAAATATTATTGGAGATTCAATTTGGTGGAGATATGTTAAAATAACAGAAAACGAGCTAGTAGGAAACACAGTAAAGGGGATGAG
Source organism: Streptococcus oralis (assembly GCA_963554735.1). Lineage (GTDB taxonomy): Bacteria > Bacillota > Bacilli > Lactobacillales > Streptococcaceae > Streptococcus > Streptococcus oralis_CX. Next base: position 39,359 of record CAUVSV010000009.1, on the reverse strand, counting down.
AAAGTATGAAAGGGTCTGTTAAAGCTTCTAAAAAAATAAGTTTTCTTTATCATGGAATTATCCTTGCGTCACTTGTAGGTGAAGTAGTGATGCTTTGGCAGCTGGAAAGAGTCGTGCCCGTTCTCTATCCAGGTTTTGTTGGATTTCTTCTCTTTCACCTAGTCTACCACATCATTTTATTTGTGATTGCAAAGAGAAGTGGTCGCTTGGACTATTTGGTCACGTGGGGGCTCTTTCTCATGTTTAATCTTTTGTATGATTCTTTTATAGCGCTGATCTTTCTAGGTTTGTCTTTTGGTATGTGAGAAAATACTTCTGTATTCTAGTTGTTTAGGCGGTGAGAACCTAGTCGTTGTGAGTTTTTTTCTTTGCTTGCTCATTTCAGGAAACTTGTCGCAATCCCTTTCTAGTGGTATAATGTTACTATCTCTATGAATTGAGGAAACAAGATGAAAGAATATAACAAGTCTAGTAAGTTAGAGCACGTTGCCTATGATATCCGTGGTCCTGTTTTGGAAGAAGCCATGCGGATGCGAGCAAACGGAGAAAAGATTTTACGTCTGAATACAGGGAATCCAGCAGAATTTGGCTTTACAGCGCCAGACGAGGTCATTCATGACTTGATTATGAATGCGCGTGATAGTGAGGGATATTCTGATTCCAAAGGGATTTTCTCAGCCCGCAAGGCCATCATGCAGTATTGCCAACTGAAGAAATTCCCCAATGTGGACATTGATGATATCTACCTTGGAAATGGCGTCAGTGAGTTGATTGTTATGTCCATGCAAGGGCTTTTGGATAATGGCGATGAGGTCTTGGTGCCTATGCCAGACTATCCTCTCTGGACAGCCGCGGTCAGCCTAGCTGGGGGAAATGCCGTTCACTATATCTGTGATGAAGCTGCAGAATGGTACCCAGATATTGACGATATTAAGTCAAAAATTACTTCCAATACCAAGGCAATCGTCCTTATCAATCCAAATAATCCAACTGGAGCCCTTTATCCTAAGGAACTCTTGTTGGAGATTATTGAGATTGCTCGTCAAAACGATTTGATCATCTTTGCGGACGAAATCTACGACCGCATGGTAATGGATGGACATGTGCATACGCCTGTGGCGAGCTTGGCACCAGATGTCTTCTGTGTCAGCATGAATGGTCTGTCAAAGTCTCACCGTATCGCTGGTTTTCGTGTAGGCTGGATGGTCTTATCTGGACCTAAGACTCATGTTAAGGGCTATATCGAAGGGCTCAATATGCTGTCAAATATGCGCCTTTGCTCCAACGTTTTGGCCCAGCAGGTAGTACAAACCTCGCTAGGAGGTCACCAGTCAGTGGACGAATTGCTCCTTCCTGGTGGTCGTATCTATGAGCAAAGAAACTTTATCTATAATGCCATTCAAGATATTCCAGGTTTATCTGCAGTCAAGCCTAAGGCGGGTCTTTATATCTTCCCTAAAATCGACCGCAATATGTACCGCATCGATGATGATGAGCAGTTTGTTCTCAATTTCTTGAAACAAGAAAAGGTTCTCTTGGTTCATGGTCGTGGTTTTAACTGGAAGGAACCAGACCATTTCCGTATCGTTTACCTTCCTCGTGTGGATGAATTGGCACAAATCCAAGAAAAGATGACTCGTTTCTTGAGCCAGTATCGTAGATAAGGCTTTCATAGGGAAAAACAGGAAACATTTCCTTAGAGCTATTGACAAATAGGTAAGAATCAGATAGAATAGTAAAGTATGTTTAGTAACTGATCACTTTATAGCCGGCTAAACGAATACAAAATCTATGAGGAGGTATTCATCGTGAAACGTACTTATCAACCAAGTAAACTTCGTCGTGCGCGCAAACACGGATTCCGTAACCGTATGTCAACTAAAAACGGTCGTCGCGTATTGGCAGCTCGTCGTCGTAAAGGACGCAAAGTTTTGGCTGCATAATCCAAACGAATTCAACAAAGAAGTCAGTAGGAACTCGAGTCTACTGACTTTTCTTTTTATCTTAAAGAGTGAACTGTCTACGAAATCGGTCATTTTAGATGAAACTCATGGAGGGCTCATTTAAAAGATCACATACAAAAAACTCAAAACCAGATATAAGTTACTGATTTTGAGTTTTTGTTTATTCTTTTAAGTGATAAGAGTAGCTAGCGACAACGACGTCTTCATGCCATCTGAGAGCGTATTTTAGTTTGAGGCTCATTTGATTGTGCAGGATATTTTGCCAAGGCTTGTTAGGGATAAACTGTGGGACAAGGACTGTAACAGTGTAGTTTTTTTGCTTAGCTTCTTGGGCGATTCGTTTGACATACTTAACACTAGGGGTGATGATGTCGCGGTAGCTGGTATTGATATTCTTCAGAGTGATACTTGGGAAGTAATCGGCAAATTCCTGGAGGATTTCTTGGTCTTTTTCCGCCGTTTCTTTAGTAGAAATGTGCATGGCTAACACTTCGTCACCGATACTTTGAGCGTAGTTAATGGCTCCGACACTTACTCGAGTGACATTTCCTACTAGGACAAGGACAAGGTTACCGTCATAAGTGCGCTTTTCAATTCCTTCGTAGAGTCGCAGTTGTTTTGCCACTTTTTGGTAATGGCTGTGAATGGCCAAGAAAAGTAGGGTGAGTACGAGAATAATCGGGAAGAAAGGCCAGATATCACTGAGACGGGAAAAGAGCAAGATTAGTACAATCGCGTAGCAAATGATTGCCCCAAGGATATTAGCAAGGGCAGGTTTTAAGAAGTTTACTCCTTTTTCCTTTTTCCAATGACGAATCATCCCAGTCTGAGAAAGGGCAAAGGGAACGAAGACCCCGATAGTATAAAGAGGAATCAAGCGTTCAGTATTCCCGTTAAAAATGAGAAGAAGGATCATAGCTCCAAAAGCCAGAGTTAAGATACCGTTGGAGTAGCCAAGACGATCCCCCTTTTCCATAAAGAGATGGGGCATGTACTTGTTTTTAGCCATATTGTAGGCCAGCATAGGGAAGGCTGAAAAGCCAGTATTTGCAGCTACAGCTAGAATCAAGGCTGTTGAGAACTGGAAGAGATAGTAGCTAGCATGACCAAAGAATGAATCACCAAGAATGCCCTTGGCCATTTGCGAGAGGATGGTTTCTCCATTTTGAGGAGTGATGCCCATCCAGTAGTTTAGGAAGGTAATGCCTGCAAAAAGAAATCCTAAAATGAGGGACATGATGGTCAAGGTCTGAGCAGCATTCTTTTCTTTCGGAGTTTTGAAAAATGGTACCGCATTTGAAATAGCCTCAACCCCTGTCAGAGAGGCAGAGCCACTGGTAAAGGCTCTCAATAGGAGAACGATGGAAAGGCTCGGAACGGTTTGCCCAATGGTTGAAGTAGCCTGATAGTTTAGGGAACCTGTGAATAGTTGAAAGAACCCATAAAGCAAGAGAAAGACGGTACTGAAGATAAAGAGGTAGACGGGAATCATCAGAGAGCTGGCAGATTCTTTCAATCCTCTTAAATTCAAGAGCATGAGCAGACAGACTAGGAAAATAGAGATATGAAGATTATAGGGATGGAGGGCAGGGATGGCTGCAGTAATAGCATCAGCTCCAGACGCAACGGATACGGCTACTGTCAGCATATAGTCAACAAGGAGGCTGCCCCCTGCAATCAAGCCTAGTTCAGGGGAGAGATTTTCCCGAGTGACCATATAAGCCCCACCACCTTGAGGATAGGCGTGAATGATTTGACGATAGGAAATGGTCAAACTAGCGAGCAGTAAGAGGACAAAAATACCGATAGGGAGGCTCCACCAAATAGCGAGAGGAGAGAGGCTGACTAATACGAGAATGACTTGTTCGGGTCCATAGGCAATAGAAGACAGGGCATCACTGGATAACATTGCAAGTGCCTGCATTTTCCCTAACAATCCCCCTTCACCATCTGTGAGAGACTTGAGTGGTCGACCGATAAAGGTATATTTTAATTTTCTAAACATTTTCTTTTCCTTTGATGAAAATTTCAATAAGTGTTATTATACTGCTTTGAAAAAAGGCAGTCAAGGGAGAATGATTGGTATTAGAATATTTTTACAAGCCGAGGGATGCTATTTTTGGTATAATAGATGGAAGAAAATGAGGTTAGAAGAGATGATTTTTGATACGCACACACATTTAAATGTAGAAGAATTTGCAGGACGTGAGGCAGAAGAAATCGCCTTGGCTGCTGAGATGGGTGTGACACAGATGAATATTGTTGGTTTTGATACACCGACCATTGAGCGAGCCCTAGAATTGACAGATGAGTATGAGCAACTCTACGCAACTATTGGTTGGCATCCGACGGAAGCAGGGACTTACACAGATGAGGTCGAAGCTTACTTGCTTGAAAAACTAAAACATCCCAAGGTTGTTGCTTTGGGGGAGATTGGTCTGGACTATCACTGGATGACAGCACCTAAGGAAGTGCAGGAACAGGTTTTTCGTCGTCAGATTCAGCTGTCTAAGGATTTGAACTTGCCTTTTGTGGTCCACACTCGTGATGCGCTTGAAGATACTTATGAGATTATCAGGAGCGAGGGCGTTGGTCCTCGTGGTGGAATTATGCATTCATTTTCAGGCTCTCTCAAGTGGGCTGAGAAGTTTGTCGAGCTTGGTATGACCATTTCTTTCTCAGGTGTGGTGACCTTTAAGAAAGCGACGGATATCCAAGAGGCTGCTAGAGAACTTCCGTTAGACAAGATTTTGGTAGAAACGGATGCGCCCTACCTGGCTCCTGTTCCTAAACGTGGCCGTGAAAACAAAACAGCCTACACACGATATGTGGTGGACTTTATCGCCGACTTGCGTAGGATGACGACAGAAGAGCTGGCGGTAGCAACGACTGCAAATGCAGAGCGTATCTTTGGATTGGACAGCAAGTGATGAAAGAAAAAATTTCCCAAGTCATCGTGGTTGAAGGTCGCGATGATACGGCCAATCTCAAACGTTACTTTGATGTAGAGACCTATGAAACACGAGGTTCCGCAATAAATGACCAGGATATAGAGCGGATTCGTCGCCTGCATGAACTGCATGGAGTCATTGTATTTACAGACCCCGACTTTAATGGTGAACGCATTCGTCGCATGATTATGACGGCCATTCCAACAGTCCAGCATGCCTTTCTCAAGCGAGATGAAGCAGTGCCCAAATCTAAGTCCAAGGGACGTTCTCTGGGAATCGAACACGCTAGCTATGAAGACCTGAAAACAGCGCTGGCTCAGGTGACAGAGCAATTTGAAAACGAGAACGAGTTTGACATCAGTCGTGGTGACTTGATTCGTCTAGGTTTTTTAGCAGGAGCAGACAGTCGTAGGCGCAGAGAGTATCTAGGCGAACAGCTCCGCATCGGCTATTCTAATGGAAAACAGCTACTCAAGCGGTTGGAGTTGTTTGGAGTAACCTTGGCAGAGGTAGAAGAAGTGATGGCTAAGTATTCAGTCTAACGGAGTCAGGAATGAAAAAAGTAATTATTACGGGTGGTAATAGTGGTATTGGCTATCAGGCTGCAAAACAATTAGCTGAAAAGGACTGGTCGGGAACTCTCTTTTGTAGACGAAAAGAAGCTGCCGAGCAAGCCTGTGAGAAAATCCGTCAACAAACAGGAAATCCGCACGTAGATTATATCTTGGTTGATTTATCTGATTTGGAGAGTGTCAGGGAAGCGGTAGAACAGTATATCCAAAAAGAAGACGCTCTAGACGTTCTGATTAACAATGCAGCTGACTTTGATTTGTCAGTCAAAAAGCCCATCCTGACTAGGGAGGGATTAGAAAAGCAATTTGCAACCAATGTGGTTGCTCCCTTTTTACTTTCTACCTTGTTAAAGTGTTTGTTGGAAAAGTCAAAAAGTGGTCGGATTATTAATATTTCTTCTCAAGGGCTGATACTCTATCCTTTCATGAAACTTGATTTTGAAAATTTATCTGGTCAAAAACATTATAGTCCTGCCAAGACCTATTATCAGAATAAACTAGCCTTGTTGATGCTGTCCCTTTATATGCGGAAACATTGGAAAGGTATCAAGGTTCAGGCAATCCGTGTGACCAATGTTAAAGTTGATATGCGCCGCTATGATCACCTCAGCGCTTTTATGAAAAATCTGTATAAAATTAAGTCAAAATTTTCGATTAGTCCTGAAGAAATGGCCAAAGTTTATACAGCTTTATCTACAGAAGATCGCTATGAAGGATTTTTGTATGACGAGAAATGCAAGGAAGTAAAAGCAAATGCACCTGCTTACGAAGAAGAGGCGCAAGAAAAACTCTATTCTTTGCTTGAGCACCTGACTTTCTCAAGAGACAATCCATAAAGAATGAGAAAAATAAATTTCATGGACTGCTTCAATAGTGGAAAGAAATTCAGATATTTAACTCTGTTTGGAGTGACCTTGGCAGAAGTGAAGAAGTGACCTTGGCAGAAGTGAAGAGGTTATGAAATCTTATGATAATAGTTGAGCAGACCTCAAAATGCATGGAGAATGTGTTACAATAGAGGTACTTAGATTTATTTTGATAGCGTTCAAATAGAAACTTATAAGGAGAGAGAAAAATGAAAATCCGAGTTGATAGAGATTCTGTCTGTATGGGGGATGATGTGTTACCTCATGAGGTAGAATTTGAAGTTCCGGAAGACATGACGGTGAAAGATTTTTTTGATTTTCTAGAATTGGAACGTTACCTACCTTCTGTCCAAGGAAATAATGTGGCCTGGGAACTCCGTAATCGAAATGGGGAACACGGAGTTTATTTCACCAAAACACGAGAAATCATTCATCCAGATGCACTCCTAAAAGAGATGGTGGAAGGATTTGATGGAATACCCTTATTTGTTTTGCTCTATCATTCTACTCCAGAAGCTTACTATAATAGAAAAGAGAATAAATGAGAATTGCAGATTACAGCGTGACTAAAGCAGTGCTGGAGCGTCACGGTTTTACCTTTAAAAAGTCCTTCGGGCAAAATTTCCTGACGGATACCAATATCCTTCAAAAGATCGTGGATACAGCTGAAATTGACGATCAGGTTAATGTCATTGAAATTGGGCCAGGAATTGGTGCTTTGACGGAGTTTTTGGCTGAGCGTGCGGCAGAGGTTATGGCCTTTGAGATTGACCACCGTTTGGTACCGATTTTAGCAGATACCCTGCGTGATTTTGACAATGTGACAGTAGTCAACGAGGACATTCTCAAAGTTGATTTGGTGCAGCATATTCAGAATTTCAAAAATCCTGACCTGCCAATCAAGGTAGTAGCCAATTTGCCCTACTATATCACAACGCCTATTCTCATGCACTTGATCGAGAGTGGCATTCCCTTTAGTGAGTTTGTCGTCATGATGCAAAAAGAAGTGGCGGATCGCATCTCAGCACAGCCAAATACTAAGGCTTATGGTAGTTTGTCGATTGCTGTGCAGTATTATATGACAGCCAAGGTTGCCTTCATCGTGCCTCGTACGGTCTTTGTGCCAGCCCCAAACGTGGACTCAGCCATCTTGAAAATGGTGCGTCGTCCAGAGCCAGCTGTAGCAGTGAAAGATGAGAACTTCTTCTTTAAGGTTTCCAAGGCTAGTTTCACTCATCGTCGCAAGACCTTATGGAACAACTTAACAGGCTACTTTGGGAAAACTGATGAAGTCAAGGATAAGCTGACCAAGGCTCTGGACCAGGCAGGCTTATCTCCATCTGTGCGTGGTGAAGCACTTAGCTTGGAAGAATTTGCTAGCCTTTCAGATGCGCTTAAAGGACAAGGACTCTAAGATGCAGGGACAAATTATTAAAGCCTTGGCAGGATTCTACTATGTGGAGAGTGATGGCCAAGTCTATCAGACACGCGCGCGTGGAAATTTCCGCAAAAAAGGTCATACGCCCTATGTTGGGGATTGGGTAGATTTTTCTGCAGAGGAAAATTCCGAAGGTTATATCCTCAAAATTCACGAACGGAAAAATAGCCTGGTCCGTCCGCCTATTGTCAATATTGACCAAGCTGTGGTGATCATGTCCGTCAAGGAACCTGATTTTAACAGCAATTTGATGGATCGGTTCTTGGTTCTTCTAGAACACAAGGGCATCCATCCCATCGTCTATATTTCCAAAATGGATTTGCTGGAAGATAGTGAAGAATTAAGTTTTTACCAACAAACCTATCGTGCCATTGGTTATGACTTTGTGACCAGTAAAGAGGAACTCCTGCCCCTGTTGACAGGAAAAGTGACGGTCTTTATGGGGCAGACAGGTGTTGGAAAATCAACACTCCTCAATAAAATCGCACCAGATCTCAATCTTGAAACAGGAGAGATCTCAGACAGTCTAGGTCGTGGTCGCCATACCACTCGAGCTGTTAGTTTTTACAATCTCAATGGGGGTAAAATCGCGGACACGCCAGGATTTTCATCACTGGATTATGAAGTGTCAACGGCTGAAGACCTCAATCAGGCCTTTCCAGAGATTGCCAGTGTCAGTCGAGACTGTAAATTCCGTACTTGTACCCATACCCATGAACCGTCCTGTGCGGTTAAGCCAGCTGTAGAAGAAGGAACCATTGCAACCTTCCGTTTTGACAACTACCTGCAATTTCTCAGTGAGATTGAAAATCGCAGAGAAACCTACAAAAAAGTCAGCAAAAAAATTCCAAAATAAGGAGAAACAGATGTCTCAATACAAGATTGCTCCGTCAATTCTGGCAGCAGATTATGCCAACTTTGAACGAGAAATTAAACGTCTAGAAGCAACTGGGGCTGAATATGCCCATATCGATATTATGGATGGTCACTTTGTACCACAAATCAGTTTTGGTGCCGGTGTGGTTGAAGCTCTTCGCCCCCATAGCAAGATGGTCTTTGACTGCCACTTGATGGTAGCAAATCCTGAACATCATCTAGAAGACTTTGCGCGTGCGGGAGCGGATATCATCAGTATCCATGTGGAAGCAACGCCTCATATCCATGGCGCCCTCCAAAAAATTCGCTCTCTCGGTGTTAAACCTTCTGTTGTCATTAACCCTGGTACGCCTGTGGAGGCAATCAAGCACGTTCTTCACCTAGTTGACCAAGTCTTGGTCATGACAGTGAATCCTGGATTTGGCGGACAAGCTTTTCTGCCTGAAACCATGGATAAGGTTCGTGAGTTGGTTACCCTTCGTGAGGAAAAAAGTTTGAACTTTGAAATTGAAGTCGATGGCGGTATTGATGACCAGACCATTGCTCAAGCCAAAGAAGCTGGTGCGACCGTTTTTGTAGCAGGATCCTATGTCTTTAAGGGAGATGTCAATGAACGAGTGCAAACTCTCAGAAAACAATTGGACTAGGGTTGCCGTTTTTGCCGGCGGAGATCGCGGTCATTATCGGACGGATTTTGATTGCTTTGTCGGTGTGGATCGCGGTTCGCTCTGGGTCTTGGAAGAAGATCTGCCTCTGGCTCTAGCAGTTGGGGATTTTGATTCGGTGACTGCAGACGAACGTCAGTTGATTCATGCACGTGCCCAGCACTTTGTTCAAGCCCAGCCAGAAAAGGATGATACGGATCTGGAACTAGCACTTTTAACGATTTTTGAAAAAAATCCTCAAGGCCAAGTGACCATTTTTGGGGCTTTGGGTGGTCGTATTGATCATATGCTGGCCAATGTTTTTCTACCTAGCAATCCCAAGTTAGCACCCTATATGCGCCAGATAGCGATTGAGGATGGGCAAAATGTGATTTCCTATTGTCCAGAAGGGACCAGTCAGCTAGAACCCCGCTCGGACTATGACTATCTAGCCTTTATGCCAGTTCGGGATAGCCAGCTGACCATTCTTGGTGCCAAGTATGAGTTGACAGAGGAGAATTTTTTCTTTAAAAAAGTATACGCTTCTAACGAATATATAGATAGGGAAGTTTCGGTGACTTGCCCAGATGGCTATGTCGTCGTGTTGCATAGCAAGGACAGGAGGTAGGATGGAGACTGTATTATTACTATTATTAATTGCCAATCTAGCTGGACTCTTTCTCATTTGGCAAAGGCAGGATAAGCAGGAGAAACACCTAAGCAAGAGTTTGGAGGATCAGGCAGATGATCTTTCAGATCAACTGGATTATCGCTTTGAACAAGCCAGGCAAACCAATCAGCTAGATCAAAAAGATTTGGAAGTGGCTGTCAGCGACCGTTTGCAAGAAGTGCGAATGGAGTTGCACCAAGGCCTGACTCAAGTCCGTCAAGAAATGACAGATAATCTATTGCAAACTAGGGACAAGACCGACCAACGCCTTCAAGCTTTGCAGGAATCAAATGAGCAACGCTTGGAGCAAATGCGCCAGACAGTCGAGGAAAAGTTGGAAAAGACCTTGCAGACGCGCTTGCAGGCTTCCTTCGAGACAGTCTCCAAGCAACTAGAGTCTGTCAATCGTGGTCTTGGAGAAATGCAGACGGTTGCTCGTGATGTCGGTGCCCTCAACAAGGTTCTCTCTGGAACCAAGACGCGAGGAATTCTGGGCGAATTGCAACTGGGGCAGATCATCGAAGACATCATGACACCAGCCCAGTACGAACGAGAATTTGCAACGGTTGAAAACTCCAGTGAACGTGTGGAATACGCCATCAAGTTGCCTGGCCAAGGCGACCAGGAATACGTCTATCTACCGATTGACTCCAAGTTTCCACTGGCAGATTATTACCGATTAGAAGAAGCCTATGAAGCCGGTGATAAGGACGAGATTGAACGCTGTCGTAAATCTCTCTTGACAAGCGTTAAGCGTTTCGCCAAGGATATCAAGAGCAAGTACATAGCGCCGCCTCGAACAACCAATTTTGGAGTCTTGTTTGTTCCGACAGAAGGTCTTTATTCAGAGATCGTTCGCAATCCGGTCTTCTTTGATGGTTTGAGACGGGAGGAGCAGATTATTGTTGCTGGCCCAAGTACCCTATCAGCCCTGCTTAACTCTCTATCAGTTGGCTTCAAGACTCTCAATATCCAAGAGAGTGCCGACCATATCAGTAAGACCCTTGCCAGCGTCAAGACCGAGTTTGGCAAGTTCGGGGGAATTTTGGTTAAAGCACAAAAACATCTCCAACATGCCTCTGGCAATATTGATGAATTATTAAACCGTCGTACCACAGCTATCGAGCGGACGCTCCGTCACATTGAATTATCAGAAGGTGAGCCTGCGCTTGATCTACTCCATTTCCAAGAAGATGAGGAAGAATATGAAGATTAGTCACATGAAAAAAGATGAGCTGTTTGAAGGTTTTTACCTGATCAAGTCAGCTGACCTGAGACAGACGCGTGCTGGGAAAAATTACCTAGCCTTTACCTTCCAAGACGATAGTGGCGAGATTGAAGGGAAGCTCTGGGATGCCCAACCTCATAACGTTGAGGCCTTTACCGCAGGGAAAGTAGTCCACATGCAGGGACGTCGAGAAGTTTATAACAACACTCCTCAAGTCAATCAAATCACGCTTCGCTTGCCTCAGCCTGGGGAACCCAATGATCCAGCTGACTTCAAGGTCAAGTCACCAGTCGATGTCAAGGAAATCCGTGACTATATGTCACAAATGATTTTCAAGATTGAAAATCCTGTCTGGCAGCGTATCGTTCGTAGTCTCTACACCAAGTATGATAAGGAATTCTACTCCTATCCAGCTGCCAAGACCAACCACCATGCTTTTGAAACGGGTTTGGCCTATCATACAGCAACCATGGTGCGCTTGGCAGATGCCATTAGCGATATCTATCCTCAGCTCAATAAGAGCCTCCTCTATGCCGGGATTATGTTGCACGACTTGGCCAAGGTTCTAGAACTCAGCGGTCCTGATCAGACGGAGTACACAGTGCGAGGCAATCTCATCGGTCATATCGCCCTCATCGATAGCGAAATTACCAAGACAGTTATGGAACTGGGCATCGATGATACTAGAGAAGAAGTGGTGCTACTGCGCCATGTCATCCTCAGCCACCATGGCTTGCTGGAGTATGGTAGTCCAGTCCGTCCACGCATTATGGAGGCAGAGATTATTCATATGATTGACAATCTAGATGCCAGCATGATGATGATGTCAACAGCTCTTGCTTTGGTGGATAAAGGAGAAATGACCAACAAAATCTTCGCTATGGACAATCGTTCCTTCTATAAACCAGATTTAGATTAATAATTTAAGAAAAACGAGCATTTTTTACGCAATAATGTTCGTTTTTTTATGTGAATGTGGTATAATGGATAAAATATCAAAATTAAATGGAATGGTAAATAAAAATGAAATTAAGAAGAAGTGATCGGATGGTTGTCATTTCCAACTATTTGATTAATAATCCATACAAACTAACAAGTCTCAATACCTTTGCAGAAAAGTACGAATCTGCTAAATCATCGATTTCAGAGGACATCGTGATTATCAAGCGTGCCTTTGAGGAAATCGAAATCGGTCATATTCAGACTGTAACTGGAGCAGGTGGTGGCGTTATCTTTACACCATCAATCTCGAGTCATGAAGCCAAAGAAATGATCGCAGACTTGCGTGACAAACTTTCAGAAAGCGACCGTATTTTGCCAGGTGGTTACATCTACCTGTCTGATTTGCTCAGTACACCTGCCATTTTAAAAAATATTGGGCGTATCATTGCCAAGAGCTTTATGGACCAAAAAATCGATGCCGTTATGACAGTAGCAACAAAAGGTGTGCCACTCGCAAATGCAGTTGCCAATGTCCTCAATGTTCCATTTGTCATTGTGCGCCGTGACTTGAAAATTACCGAAGGTTCAACGGTCAGCGTCAACTATGTTTCAGGTTCCAGCGGTGACCGCATTGAGAAAATGTTCCTTTCAAAACGTAGCCTCAAGGCAGGCAGTCGTGTCTTGATTGTGGATGACTTCTTGAAAGGTGGCGGAACGGTCAACGGGATGATTAGTCTCTTGCGTGAGTTCGACTCTGAACTAGCTGGTGTCGCAGTCTTTGCAGACAATGCCCAAGAAGAACGTGAAAAGCAGTTTGATTACAAGTCACTCTTGAAAGTAACCAATATTGATGTTAAGAACCAATCCATCGATGTTGAGATTGGAAATATCTTTGACGAAGACAAATAAGAGATAGAACTAAAGGTTGGAACGATTGTCCCAGCCTTTCTTTGCAAACAGAATAGAAGGATGCTTATGAAAACACCATTTATCAGCCGTGAAGATTTAGAAACAATTGTTGCAGAGTTCCCGACTCCCTTCCACTTGTATGACGAGAAGGGGATTCGTGAAAAAGCAAGAGCCGTCAACAAAGCCTTTTCTTGGAATAAGGGATTCAAAGAATATTTTGCAGTTAAGGCCACTCCAACTCCAGCCATCTTGAAAATCCTCCAAGAGGAAGGTTGTGGTGTGGACTGTTCTAGTTACGTGGAGCTCTTGATGAGCCACAAACTGGATTTCCCCGGTTCTGAAATCATGTTCTCTTCTAACAACACGCCTGACAAGGAATATGCCTATGCGCGTGAATTGGGTGCAACTATTAACTTGGATGCCTTTGAAGATATTGAACATCTGGAGCGAGCGGCAGGTATTCCAGAAATTATCTCTTGTCGTTACAATCCTGGAGGTGTTTTTGAGCTAGGAACAGATATCATGGACAACCCTGGGGAGGCCAAGTTTGGGATGACCAAGGACCAGCTTTTTGAAGCCTTTGCGATTTTGAAGGAAAAAGGAGCTAGGACTTTTGGGATTCATTCCTTCCTAGCATCCAATACCGTGACCCATCTCTACTATCCAGAGTTGGCACGTCAGCTTTTTGAATTAGCCGTTGAAATCAAGGAAAAGTTGGGTATTTCGCTAGACTTTATCAATCTTTCCGGCGGTATTGGTGTCAACTATCGCCCAGACCAGGAGCCAAATGATATTGCGATGATTGGTGAGGGTGTGCGTAAGGTTTATGAAGAAGTCCTTACGCCGGCAGGTCTTGGTCAGGTCAAGATTTTCACTGAATTGGGCCGTTTTATGCTGGCACCTCACGGAGTTCTCGTCACCAAAGTCACTCATAAAAAGAAAACCTACCGTACCTATCTGGGCGTGGATGCCTCAGCAGTTAACCTCATGCGCCCAGCCATGTATGGAGCCTACCACCATATCACCAATCTGACCCATCCAGATGGACCTGATGAGGTGGTAGATGTGGTTGGTTCACTCTGTGAAAACAATGATAAATTTGCAGTGAACCGCGAGCTACCTCATACAGAAATCGGTGATTTGCTAGTGATTCATGATACAGGTGCACATGGATTCTCCATGGGTTACCAGTACAATGCCAAACTACGCTCGGCAGAAATCCTCTATACCGAAGAAGGAAAAGCCCGCCAAATCCGCCGTGCAGAGCGCCCTGAGGACTATTTTGCAACCTTGTATGGTTTTGACTTTGAATCGGATCATTAAAAGAAATTGAAAATGAAAGTGAAAAACAGATTGCTTTCTAAAAAATAGACAAAAAAACCTTGTTTTTCACCTTACTCGTGATATAATAAAACTATAAAACGGTTTCAAGGAAGGTGACGATATGTCTGAAGAAACAATTGACTATGGACAAGTGACAGGAATGGTGCATTCGACAGAGAGTTTTGGGGCGGTAGATGGCCCTGGGATTCGTTTTATTGTCTTTTTGCAGGGCTGTCACATGCGTTGCCAGTACTGTCATAACCCTGATACATGGGCTATGGAGACCAATAAATCACGCGAACGGACAGTAGACGATGTCTTGACAGAAGCCCTTCGCTATCGTGGATTCTGGGGAGACAAGGGAGGAATCACTGTTAGTGGTGGAGAAGCCCTCTTACAGATTGATTTCCTAATTGCCCTCTTTACCAAGGCCAAGGAAAAAGGAATCCACTGTACCTTGGATACCTGTGCCCTTCCGTTCCGTAATAAACCACGTTATCTCGAAAAGTTTAATAAACTCATGGCGGTAACAGACTTGGTTCTTCTGGATATCAAGGAAATCAACGAAGAACAGCACAAGATTGTCACAAGTCAAACCAATAAAAACATCTTGGCCTGTGCCCAGTACCTATCAGATATCGGGAAGCCTGTTTGGATTCGCCACGTTCTCGTACCAGGATTGACAGACCGTGATGAAGATTTGATTGAACTTGGGAAGTTCGTAAAAACCCTCAAAAACGTTGACAAGTTTGAAATCTTGCCTTATCACACTATGGGGGAGTTCAAGTGGCGTGAACTTGGGATTCCTTATTCGCTTGAAGGGGTCAAACCTCCAACAGCAGACCGTGTCAAGAATGCCAAGGAATTAATGGATACAGAAAGTTACCAAGATTACATGAAACGTGTTCATGGATAAAAAAGAAGCCTGATGGAGACATCGGGCTTTTGTGATGCATAAAAAGCCTAGCCTTTCAGCTAAGCCTTTTTCTTATTTTCTAGAATGTTGTTTACCAGCATTGCGTTTTTTATGTTTCTTATTGGTCATGATTGCAGTAGCTTGATTTGGAGTGACATCTTTGCGTCCGCCTCCAGTTGAAAATGAACTTGCTTTTGGTGGATTTTTGGCAAATTCTTCACGAACTTTTTTGCGGAGTTTTGGACGAACAACATAGTTAACGATGAACTGTTGGAGAATCATCATGAAACCACCGACAACCCAGTAAAGCGTCACACTGGCTGGTGCGAAGAAGGAGAAGACGACAATCATGAGTGGGCTCATGTAAATCATTTTCTTGAGCTGTTCTCTTTGCATTTCATCTTCTACTCCGTGAAGTGAGAGGAGCGATTGAAGATAGTAAAGGACACCAGCACAGGCAACCAAAATCATACTTGGAGACCCTAGAGGAATTCCTAGGTAGCTTGCTTGAGCAACTCCATCAGTATGTTGGGCAGCAAAGTAGATAGCAGAGAAGAAAGGCATTTGAATGAGGATAGGGAAACATCCTACACCACCGAGCATGCTGATACCATGTTCTTTTTGGGCAGCAAAGAGAGCTTGTTGCGCTTCTAGTTTTTCTTCCTGAGTTGTTGCTTCTTTGAGACGGGTTTGATGTGGTTCGAGTACATGTTTGAGAGCGTTCATCTTTTCAGAGTGAAGTGTCGCTTTCCATGATTGATAGATACCAAGTGGCAAGATAATCAAACGAACGATAATGGTGACGATAATGATAGCGACCCCGAAGCCTAGACCTTTATCAGTAGCGAAGTACTTGATAGCTTCTCCCATCGGAGCACCCAAGAAATCCCAAACGGGACCAATTGGCTTACCTGTTGCATTATCAATCTGAACGCAACCTGTCAAGACGAGTAGCATAGCCACTCCCATAGCAGAGAGGGCAAAATGTTTAATAGATTTCAATGTTTTCATTCCTTCTTTAAAAATTATACCTTTCTATTCTACTGTTTTTTTGTAAAATATACAATAGTTCTAGAGACCTAATTTGCGACTTTGAAGTCCGAATAGGATGAAAAGTTGCTCATTTGCACATCCAGATAGGTAACTTTTGAAAAAGGCGTTGGACCTTTACGGATTTCTTGGATAAATTTTGCCATAGTGGTAGAGGAGTCTGCCTGAGCGAGAATTTCCACTGTGCCATCGTCGTTATTCCAGACACGACCAGTGATGCCACCGATTTCAAGAGCTAAAGTATAAACACCCCAGCGAAAACCAACACCTTGCACCCTGCCTTGGGCAATCATTCTAACCTTTTGCATACCAAACCCCTTTGATTGTGTTATAATATTTCTATGACTATTATAACCTCAAAAGCCAATTCTGTGGTAAAAAATGCCAAGAAATTACATCAAAAAAAATATCGAAAGTCTGCTTATTTGATTGAGGGCTGGCACTTGTTTGAAGAAGCTGTTCAAGCAGGAGTGACGATTGAGAAGATTTTTGCCCTAGAAAGTTACCGAGATCAGCTAGCGGCTTTTCCACAAACAGTCTGGGTTTCAGAGGAGATTTTGCTGGATTTGGCAGATACGCAAACTCCTCAAGGGATTGTTGCAGTGATTCAAAAAGAAGAAGTGGGTCTGCCTGATTTTCGTCAGGGCAAGTATCTATTTTTAGAGGATGTTCAAGATCCTGGGAATGTAGGTACCATGATTCGGACTGCGGATGCTGCAGGTTTTACAGGGGTTATTGTCTCAGACAAGTCAGCAGATATCTACAGTCTCAAGACTCTGCGTTCCATGCAAGGAAGTCATTTTCACTTGCCTATCTATCGTATGCCTGTTGCTACCTTTGTAGAGGAGGCAAAGAAGAGAAATTTGCCTATTCTAGCAACGACCTTATCGAGAGATTCAAAGGATTATCGTGAGCTTTCTTCACTAGAGAACTTTGTTTTAGTCATGGGAAATGAAGGGCAGGGGATTAGTTCTGTCATGGCTGAGAGTGCTGATCAGCTGGTTCATATAGGCATGAAAGGCCGAGCAGAAAGTCTCAACGTGGCAGTTGCAGCAGGCATTTTGATGTTTTATTTCAGCTAATTTATAAAATCTTTGTTATAATCAAGACATATTTATAGAAAAAGGAGAATCAGAATGAATCAAACGATTATTCAAGAACGTTCAGGCCTCAATCAATTTTACGCCAAGGTTTATGCCTTTGTGGGACTTGGGATTGGTCTATCAGCTCTCGTGTCAGCTTTGATGTTGACAGTCTTTCAGTCCCAATTGGTTTACTTTTTAATGCATGGCCGTCTCTGGCTGATGATTGCAACTTTTGCAGAACTTGCTCTGGTCTTTGTTGCAAGTAGCATGGCTGCCAAAAATAGCCCAGCAGCTCTCCCAGTATTTTTAGTTTATTCTGTTTTAAATGGCTTTACGCTCAGTTTTGTCGTAGCCTTCTATACACCTGGGACCGTCTTATCAGCCTTTGTATCCAGTGCTCTTCTTTTCTTTGTCATGGCGGCAATCGGAATTTTCACTAAGAAAGATTTGAGTGGAATGGGCCGAGCTTTGATGGCGGCGCTCGTTGGTCTCATCATTGCCATGGTTGTGAATCTATTTTTAGCCAATAGTTTCTTTGACTACATGATTAGTATTGCCATGGTCTTGGTTTTCTCAGGTTTGATTGCTTGGGACAACCAAAAGATTCGCTATGTTTATGAGCAGTCACGAGGGCAAGTAGCGACAGGATGGGTCATCTCAATGGCGCTCAGCATCTATCTAGACTTTATCAACCTCTTCCTTAGCATCTTACGAATCTTTGGTCGAAACGATTAATGAATGACAGAGTCAGTGTTCAAAAGAGCACTGACTTTTTCTTATTTACTCTTTTCTTTTCTTGGAAATAGGTGTATAATGCTTTTAACTAATTTTTGAGGAGCTGTTTATGAAGAAAAGTTTTATTCATCAACAAGAAGAAATTTCCTTTGTCAAAAACACTTTTACCCAGTATTTGAAAGATAAGTTAGAAGTTGTTGAAGTTCAAGGTCCTATCTTGAGCAAGGTCGGGGATGGGATGCAGGACAACTTGTCAGGTGTCGAAAATCCAGTATCTGTCAAGGTTTTGCAGATTCCAGATGAAACCTATGAAGTCGTTCACTCACTTGCCAAATGGAAACGTCACACCTTGGCTCGTTTTGGTTTCGGTGAAGGTGAGGGTCTGTTTGTTCACATGAAGGCCCTTCGTCCAGACGAAGATTCGCTCGACGCGACCCACTCAGTTTATGTGGACCAGTGGGACTGGGAGAAGGTTATCCCAAATGGTCAACGCAATATCGCCTATCTCAAAGAAACCGTTGAGAAGATTTACAAGGCTATTCGTCTAACAGAGCTAGCCGTAGAAGCCCGCTACGATATCGAATCCATCTTGCCAAAACAAATCACTTTCATCCATACAGAAGAGTTGGTGGAACGCTATCCAGATTTGACACCAAAAGAGCGTGAAAATGCAATCTGTAAAGAGTTCGGTGCAGTCTTCTTGATTGGTATCGGTGGCGAGTTGCCTGATGGCAAACCTCATGACGGCCGCGCACCTGACTACGATGACTGGACAACAGAGTCTGAAAATGGCTACAAGGGGTTGAACGGCGATATTCTCGTTTGGAACGAATCTCTTGGTTGTGCCTTTGAACTTTCATCAATGGGGATTCGGGTAGATGAGGATACTCTTCGTCGCCAAGTGGCTCTTACAGGAGACGAAGATCGTCTTGAGCTGGAATGGCATAAAGCCTTGCTTAACGGTCTTTTCCCACTGACAATTGGTGGAGGTATCGGACAGTCTCGTATGGCCATGTTCCTTCTTCGTAAGAAACACATTGGAGAGGTTCAGACCAGTGTCTGGCCTCAAGAAGTTCGCGATACGTACGAAAATATTTTGTAGAGAATCGAACCGCAAGGTTCGGTTTTCTTTCTCTTTTTGCCTATAATTTGGTATAATAAACGGTATGAAAATCGTATCAGGAATCTATGGGGGGCGTCCCCTCAAGACGCTAGAAGGCAAGACGACGAGGCCGACATCAGATAAGGTGCGTGGAGCTATCTTTAACATGATAGGTCCCTATTTTGAGGGTGGTCGTGTTTTGGATCTCTATGCTGGCAGTGGTGGTCTGTCTATTGAAGCTGTGTCAAGAGGGATGTCCCATGCTGTCTTAGTGGAACGGGATCGAAAGGCGCAAGCTATCATCGCTGAAAACATCCAAATGACCAAGGAAGTTCCCAAATTTCAGCTCTTAAAGATGGAGGCTGAACGGGCCTTGGAGCAAGTGAATGGTCCCTTTGACCTGGTCTTTTTAGACCCTCCCTATGCCAAGGAACAAATCGTTGCAGATATCGAAAAAATGGCAGAAAGAAACCTTTTCTCCGAAGAGATCATGGTTGTCTGTGAAACCGATAAGTCTGTAGAACTCCCAGAAGAAATCGCTTGCTTAGGTATCTGGAAAGAAAAAATATATGGGATTAGTAAGGTGACAGTTTATGTCAGATAAAATTGGATTATTTACAGGTTCATTTGATCCGATGACAAATGGACATCTGGATATCATTGAACGTGCCAGCAAACTCTTTGATAAGCTCTATGTCGGGGTGTTCTACAATCCCCACAAACAAGGCTTTCTCCCTGTTGAAAACCGCAAACGAGCAGTCGAAAAAGCGGTGGCGCATTTAGATAATGTAGAGGTGCTGGCTTCTCATGACCAACTAGTCGTCGATGTTGCAAGAAGACTGGGTGCTAAGACCCTTGTCCGTGGCTTGCGAAATGCCACCGACTTGCAATACGAGTCTAGTTTTGATTACTACAATCATCAACTGGCTCCAGAAATCGAAACCATTTACCTATATAGCCGCCCAGAGCATCTTTATATCAGCTCTTCAGCCATGAGAGAACTTCTGAAGTTTGGTCAGGAGATCCAGCAATATGTCCCAAACAGTGTTGTGGAGGAATTAGAACATGAAGAAAAAAACTAGATGGCCCTTATATGTCATCCTAGCACTAGTATTGACGTTTTTAGCCTTTGTAGTACCTTTACCTTACTACATAGAAGTTCCGGGTGGAGCGGAGGATATTCGTCGCGTTTTGAAAGTCAATGAAACAGAAGACACAGAAGCAGGAGCTTACCAGTTTGTGACAGTTGGGATTCGACACGCAACCCTATCGCATCTTGTCTATGCTTGGTTAACACCTTTCACAGATATTAGAAGCGCCAAGGAGACTACGGGTGGTTCTACGGATGCGGAGTTTATGCGGATCAATCAGTTCTATATGCAAACTTCTCAAAACATGGCCAAGTATCAAGGATTGAAGACCGCTGGTAAGGATATTGAACTCAAGTATCTGGGAGTTTATGTCTTGACCGTGACGGACAATTCAACTTTTAAGGGCATTCTGAACATTGCAGACACCGTGACGGCTGTTAATGACAAAACATTTGACAGTTCAAAAGACTTGGTCGACTATGTCAATTCTCAACAATTAGGGGATACGGTCAAGGTAACCTATGAAGAAGACGGAAAAGTCAAGTCTGCTGAAGGTAAAATTATCACTCTCGAAAACGGGAAAAACGGGATTGGGATTGGTTTGATTGACCGTACGGAAGTGACCAGTGACGTTCCAATTCGCTTTTCAACAGCTGGTATCGGCGGGCCAAGTGCCGGTCTCATGTTTAGCCTCGCTATTTACACCCAGATAGCAGATCCAGGACTTCGTAATGGCCGCATCGTTGCGGGAACGGGAACTATTGATCGCGATGGAAATGTTGGCGACATCGGTGGAATTGACAAAAAAGTGGTTGCAGCCTCTCGTCAGGGAGCCAACATCTTTTTTGCTCCTGACAATCCAGTTACCGAGGAAGCAAAGAAAGCAGATCCCAATGCGAAAAGCAACTATGAAACAGCCTTAGAAGCTGCTAAAACGATCAAAACAGAGATGAAAATCGTTCCCGTTAAGACTTTGCAGGATGCAATTGATTACCTTAAAAACAATCCCTAATTCGTAGAAAAATTGAAAACTAGCGCGCAAGCAGATAAGATGGTATAATAGTCAAATGGTTCAATTATTATTCACTCTAAGTAGTCATATACTCTTTATTTATTTGAGTTTTTACCTTTTGAAGGATCTTGTGAGATGGGAAAAGGTTTTAAAAGTGACCGCTACTAACACAAAAAAAGTTCGTTTGTTGGTAGGCTTCTTTAGTATTGTGATGGGCTACATCTTGAGTTCATTCTTTATCAGTTTGTACCAACTGTGGCAAGAAGCGCTTAGAGGACTATTATAAAATCAAAAGTAAAGGAAACAGCTATGGAAAAAATTGTGGTTCAAGGCGGAGATAATCGTCTGGTCGGGAGTGTGACGATCGAGGGAGCAAAGAATGCAGTCTTGCCTTTGTTGGCAGCGACTATTCTAGCAAGCAAGGGTAAGACAGTCTTGCAGAACGTCCCAATCTTATCAGATGTTTTCACCATGAATCAAGTGGTTCGTGGTCTGAATGCCAAGGTGAACTTTGATGAGGAAGCACATGTTGTCGAGGTTGATGCGACTGGTGATATCACGGAGGAAGCTCCATACAAGTATGTCAGCAAGATGCGTGCATCGATTGTAGTCTTGGGACCAATCCTTGCTCGTGTAGGCCATGCCAAAGTTTCTATGCCAGGAGGGTGCACTATCGGGAGTCGTCCAATCGACCTCCACCTCAAAGGTTTGGAAGCTATGGGGGCAAAAATCACCCAGACAGCTGGTTACATCGAAGCCAAGGCAGAACGCCTGCATGGCGCTCATATCTACATGGACTTCCCTAGTGTCGGCGCAACACAAAACCTCATGATGGCAGCGACTCTAGCTGATGGTGTGACAGTCATTGAAAATGCTGCGCGTGAGCCAGAAATTGTTGACCTCGCTATTCTCCTTAATGAAATGGGAGCCAAGGTCAAGGGAGCTGGTACCGAAACCATCACAGTGACTGGTGTCGAGGAACTCCATGGTGCGACCCACAATGTCGTTCAAGATCGTATCGAAGCCGGAACCTTTATGGTGGCTGCAGCTATGACTGGTGGCGATGTCCTCGTTCGTGATGCAGTCTGGGAACATAATCGCCCCTTAATCTCAAAACTACTTGAAATGGGCGTTGAAGTGACAGAGGAGTCAGAAGGTATCCGTGTTCGTTCTCAACTTGAAAATCTCAAGGCTGTTCATGTAAAAACCTTACCACATCCAGGCTTTCCAACAGATATGCAGGCGCAATTTACAGCTCTGATGACAGTCGCAAAAGGGGAATCCACCATGGTGGAAACGGTGTTTGAGAATCGCTTCCAACACTTAGAAGAAATGCGCCGTATGGGCTTGCATTCAGAGATTATCCGTGATACAGCTCGTATTGTTGGAGGACAAGCTTTACAGGGGGCAGAAGTTCTATCAACGGATCTTCGCGCTAGTGCTGCTTTGATTTTGACAGGTCTGGTGGCGCAGGGAGAAACAGTTGTCGGTAAGTTAGTCCACCTTGATAGAGGTTACTACCGTTTCCATGAGAAATTGGCTCAGCTAGGAGCGAAGATTCAGCGAATCGAGGCAAATGATGAAGAAGAATAAAAACTTACGCTATGTACTCCGTCGCTTACTATTGATTTTTATCGTATTATTGCTAGGATTTCTGGCTTTAGGAATTGGCTTGATGGTTGGTTATGGCATCCTAGGAAAGGGACAGGATCCATGGGCAATCTTGTCTCCAGCAAAGTGGCAGGAATTGATTAGCAAATTTACAGGAAATTAGACTGGGAGACCAGTCTTTTTCTAAAGAAATAAGGAGAAAAATGGACAAAAAAACAAGACAAGCTCTGATAGGGTTACTTCTATTCTTACTCTTGGCTGCTGGAAGCTACTATATCAAGCAGATGCAGACAGCGCCAAACACCCCTAGAACCAAGGTTAGTCAGAAAAAACAAGCTTCAGAAGCTCCTAGTCAGGAGTTGGCAGAAAGTGTCTTAACTGAGTCGCTCAAAAACCAAATCAAGGGGGGACTCGAGTGGAATGGGGCAGGTGCCTTTGTCGTAAATGGCAATAAAACCAATCTAGATGCCAAGGTTTCCAGCAAACCCTATGCGGATAATAAAACAAAGATAGTTGGAAAAGAAACAGTCCCAACTGTTGCCAATGCTCTCTTATCCAAAGCGACTCGGCAGTATAAAAATCGTGAAGAAACAGGCAACGGCTCAACCTCCTGGACGCCACCAGGATGGCATCAGGTCAAGAATCTAAAGGGAGTCTATACACATGCAGTTGATAGAGGACACCTGCTGGGCTATGCCTTGATAGGTGGATTAGATGGCTTTGATGCTTCTACCAGCAATCCCAAGAACATTGCAGTTCAGACGGCTTGGGCCAACCAGGCTCAGGCGGAAGATTCGACAGGGCAGAACTACTATGAGAGTCTGGTTAGGAAAGCCTTAGATCAGAATAAGAGAGTCCGTTATCGGGTAACTCTCCACTATGCTACGAATGAGAATTTGGTTCCATCTGCTTCACAAATTGAAGCCAAGTCTTCAGATGGGGAATTGGAATTCAACGTCCTGATTCCAAATGTTCAAAAGGGTATCCAGCTTGATTACCGAACAGGTCAGGTCACGGTGACAAACTAGAGCCAATCTATTAAAGGAATAAAAATTGCTCCCTTGTCCGTCATTGATAAGGGAGCGATTGTATAAATTAGAAAATAATGTGATTCCTAGGCCGATTTATGGTATAATGGAACACAAGATACTATTTTAGGAGAAAGACCATGGAAGACCCGAGCAGTCAGGATTTGTTACTGCAATTTGTACTTTTAGTTGTATTGACCTTGTTAAATGCTTTTTTCTCAGCCACTGAAATGGCAATGGTGTCACTAAACCGTTCCCGAGTTGAGCAAAAAGCAGAAGAGGGAGACAAACGTTACGTCCGTTTGTTAAAGGTACTTGAAAATCCTAACCACTTTTTATCAACCATTCAAGTCGGTATCACCTTGATCACGATCTTGTCAGGGGCAAAATTGGCAGATACACTTGGACAAGTAATTGCCTCTTGGATGGGGAATGGAGAAACAACTTATGCCATTGCAAGTTTCCTCTCTTTGGCATTCTTGACCTACATCTCTATTGTTTTTGGTGAACTCTATCCTAAACGGATTGCCCTTAATCTAAAAGATGCCTTAGCCATTCGCTCTGTTCCGATTATCATTGGGCTTGGGAAGATTGTCAGTCCCTTTGTCTGGTTGTTATCTGCTTCAACCAATCTCTTGAGTCGTTTAACGCCAATGACCTTTGATGATGCGGATGAAAAAATGACTCGAGATGAAATTGAGTACATGTTGACCAAAAGTGAGGAGACTTTGGATGCAGACGAAATCGAGATGTTACAAGGGATCTTCTCTCTAGATGAGCTGATGGCGAGAGAAGTCATGGTTCCTCGGACAGATGCCTTTATGGTGGATATTCAGGATGATAGTCAAACCATTATCCAAAGTATTTTAAAACAAAACTTTTCCCGTATCCCAGTTTATGATGGGGATAAGGACAATGTGATTGGTTTGATTCATACCAAGCGTTTGCTAAACGCTGCCTATGCAGATGGCTTTGAAAATATTGTCTGGAAGAAGATCTTACAAGATCCACTCTTTGTTCCTGAAACCATTTTTGTGGATGACTTGCTAAAAGAATTGCGAAATACCCAAAGACAAATGGCCATTTTGCTCGATGAATATGGTGGTATGGCTGGTTTGGTAACTCTGGAAGATCTTTTAGAAGAGATTGTCGGTGAGATTGATGACGAGACCGATAGGGCAGAAATCGAAGTCCATCAAATCGGTGAGGACACCTATATTGCACAGGGAACCATGAATCTTAACGACTTCAATAACTACTTTGGTGTCGAACTAGAAAGCGATGATGTGGATACCATCGCCGGTTATTATTTGACGGGTGTTGGTACGATTCCAACCACTGAGAAAATCAGTTACCAACTGGTCAGTCAAAACAAGCAAGTCGTCCTGACCAACGATAAGGTGAAAAATGGACGTGTTACCAAGGTAAAAGTTCAAATCACAGAACTAGAACCTGAAGAAGAAACAGAATAAAGCAGTGACTTGAGTCACTGCTTTTTGTAAATCTAGATGGTAGGTTCAGTTATCCCCACTTATTAGGAATAATAAAAAAGCCCGGTTTTACGAGCTTTTCATTTGGTTAATTCCTGTTAATTCAGGTACTGAAAGGCGGTAGACGGATTTGAACCGACGATCAAGCTTTTGCAGAGCCGTGCCTTACCACTTGGCTATACCGCCTCAACGTTTATTATTATACCTTGAAAATCATTTCTCGTCAATAGTTTCTTATTCTAAAATCCAATTTAGGAAAACAGATGATGATCGAAGAAGTGAGAAAAAGCTTGTAAAAATCCCGTTCTAAAGAGGGTTGGACTAGAAAGTATTTCTTGCAGAAACAAACAAAGAATGCAAGAATTTTGACAAATAGAAGTTTTTTGAGGAAATGCGCCTAAATATTCTGAAAATTCGTTTACTTTTTAAAAAATATATGTTATAATTTCCAATAAGCCTAAATTTTTCAAGAGGAGTTAAAAACATGAAAAAAAGTAGAGTATTTGTTGCAGCAGGAGTTGCTTTATTAGCAGCAGGAGTACTAGCTGCTTGCGGTTCTTCAAAATCATCTGATTCAACAGCGCCAAAAAATTATGGCTATATTTATTCAGCTGACCCAGAAACTTTGGATTACCTCATTTCAGGGAAACAAAGTACTAAGGTTGCCACTTCAAATGGTATCGATGGTCTTTTCACAAACGACAAGTATGGGAACCTAGTCCCTGCAGTTGCAGAAGACTGGTCAGTTTCAAAAGATGGTTTGACTTATACCTACAAGATTCGTAAGGGTGTCAAATGGATGACATCAGATGGCGAAGAGTATGCTGAAGTGACAGCTAAAGACTTTGTAAATGGCTTGAAACACGCAACTGATAACAAGTCTGAAGCACTTTATCTAGCAGAAGATTCAGTTAAAGGTCTAGCTGACTATAAAGCTGGAAACAATAAAGATTTTGCTTCAGTCGGTGTAAAAGCAGTTGATGATTATACCCTTGAATACACTTTGAACAAACCAGAACCATACTGGAACTCTAAGCTAGCCTACTCAATCTTCTGGCCATTGAACGAAGATTTTGAAAAATCAAAAGGGGCTGACTTTGCCAAAGCAACTGACCCTACATCATTGCTTTACAATGGTCCTTTCTTATTGAAAGGTTTGACTGCTAAATCTTCTATTGAGTTCGCTAAGAATGAAAACTACTGGGACAAAGATAATGTTCACATTGATAAAGTAACCCTTGCTTTCTATGATGGATCAGACCAAGAGTCTCTTGAACGTAACTTTACAAGTGGAGCTTATAGCTATGCTCGTCTCTTCCCAACAAGTTCAAACTACTCTAAGGTAGAAGAAACATACAAAGACAATATCTACTACACTCCATCAGGACCTGGTATTGCTGGTTTGGGTGTGAATATTGACCGTCAAGGTTACAAATACACTTCTAAAACAACTGATGAAGAGAAGACTTCTACCAAGAAAGCCCTTCTTAACAAGGACTTCCGTCAGGCTTTGAACTTCGCCTTTGAGCGTACTTCTTACTCAGCACAAATTAATGGTAAAGAAGGTGCTCCTCTTGCAGTTCGTAACCTCTTTGTGAAACCAGGTTTTGTCTCTGCAGGTGAAAAAACTTTCGGTGACTTGGTAACTGAAAAGATGGCTGCTTACGGTGATGAGTGGAAGAATGTTAACTTTGCGGATGGTCAAGATGGACTCTTCAACGCCGATAAAGCCAAAGCTGAATTTGCCAAAGCTAAGACTGCTTTGGAAGCAGAAGGTGTGAAATTCCCTATCCACTTGGATATTCCAGTTGACCAAACAAATAAGGGTCTTATTGCTCGTATTCAATCCTTCAAACAATCCGTTGAAACAGTACTTGGTGAAGGAAACGTAGTCATTGATATTCAACAAATTTCTAAAGATGAGTTGCACAATATCACATACTATGCCGCAAACGCTGCAGCAGAAGATTGGGATCTCTCAGGAGCAGTTGGATGGAGCCCAGACTATGAAGATCCATCAACTTACCTTGATATCTTGAAAACAACTAACAGCGAACAAACAAAAACTTACATGGGTTATGATGATCCAGCAAATGCAGCAGCTGCCCAAGTTGGTTTGAAGGAATACGATAAGTTAGTTGATGAAGCTGCAAAAGAAACCAATGACTTGAATGTGCGTTATGAAAAATATGCGGCTGCTCAAGCTTGGTTGACAGACAGCTCCCTCTTCTTGCCAGCTATGTCATCAAGTGGTGCTGCACCATTCATTTCTCGTGTTGTACCATTCACAGCATCATACAGCCAATCTGGAGATAAGGGCTCAGACGTATACTTCAAGTATATTCAGTTACAAGATAAGGTTGTAACAAAAGCTGACTATGAACAAGCTCGTGAAAAATGGCTCAAAGAGAAAAAAGAATCAAACGAAAAAGTTCAAAAAGAATTGGCTAATCACGTTAAATAAATAACTCTCAAGAGAACTTTCTCTCCATGAGGAGAAGGTTCTTTTGGGATTTTAAAAGGAAACGATATGAAGAAATATATTTTTATGCGTGTATTGCGTTCATTGTTGTCTATTTTCTTGGTGACAACCTTGACCTACACAATAATTTATACGATGGTTCCTCGAAAATTGATTTTCAAGCAGGATACCAACTATAACAAGATTGCAACGACGCCGGACAAGCGGGATAATTATGAAAATACCGTTTATGAACGGATGGGCTATATCGAGTACTACGATACCAAAGAGTTGCAAGAAAGAGCGAGCACAATGGACTCATCCGTAACAGTGGATGCCAATGATACTAATAAGGCAATCTACGAAAAATACATCAACCAACTAGGAAATGGTTGGACACTTGGTGTGTTCTCAGAAAGTGGTCAATTCTATGCTACGCGTGAAATTCCGATTTTTGAACGTGTTTTCAAATTCTATGCGAACTTGATTGATATTGATCATCCAAATAAGATTCAAGACCCTGAAAATCCAAACTTGCAACGTTATCTTCGTTTTGAAAATGACCCTGCTATCGGTTGGTCATTGGTTGGTTCAGGTACAAAACATAAATACCTTTTGTATTTCAACAATCAATTCCCATTTGTACACCAAAACTTTGTGAACATTAACTTGGGAGATTCTTACCCAACTTATGCAAACACACCAGTGCTTCAAGTTATCACACAAGGTCAGGGACAAACTAAGACATCAGAAGTTCAATTCCCTACAGGTAAAAAGACTTCATCTGTAGATATTTACTCTCGTACCTACAAATCTCCAAGTCAAGCAGACGCGCGTGAAGTAGCCAACTATGGTAAAGACGATCCATATACAGCTACAGAAAGCAATTACCAATACCCATCAATGATTGCAAGCTCAGCGGTTGCTGGTTTGATCGGTTTGATTATTTCGTATGCGATTGCGATTCCACTTGGATCTGCTATGGCTCGCCACAAGAATACTTGGATTGATAGCTTCTCGACAGGTGCCCTTACCTTCTTGCTTGCCCTTCCAACGATTGCCTTGGTTTACATCGTGCGTTTGATTGGATCATCAATTGGTCTGCCTGACTCATTCCCTATCTTGGGGGCTGGAGATTGGCGTTCTTATGTCTTGCCAGCAGTTATTCTAGGTTTGTTGGGTGCGCCAAGTACAGCTATCTGGATTCGTCGTTACATGATCGACTTGCAATCCCAGGACTTTGTACGTTTTGCTCGTGCAAAAGGTTTGTCTGAAAAAGAAATTTCAAATAAACACATCTTTAAAAATGCCATGGTTCCTTTGGTTTCAGGTATTCCTGGTGCCGTAATCGGAGTTATTGGTGGTGCAACATTGACAGAAACGGTCTTTGCTTTCCCAGGTATGGGTAAAATGTTGATTGACTCTGTTAAGGCATCAAATAACTCAATGGTTGTTGGTCTCGTCTTTATCTTTACATGTATTTCTATCTTCTCACTCTTTGTAGGAGATATCTGGATGACCATGCTTGACCCACGTATTAAATTGACAGAGAAAGGAGGCAAATAATGTCAACAATCGATAAAGAAAAATTTCAGTTCGTAAAACGTGACGATTTTGCCTCTGAAACAATTGATGCTCCTGCCTATTCATACTGGGGTTCTGTATTTAGACAATTTCTAAAGAAAAAATCAACCGTCTTTATGCTAGGAATTTTGGTTGCCATTATCTTGATGAGCTTTATTTACCCAATGTTCTCAGATTTTGACTTCAACGATGTAAGTAAGGTCAATGACTTTAGCGCTCGTTTTATCAAACCCAATGCTGAACATTGGTTTGGTACAGATAGTAATGGTAAATCCTTGTTTGACGGGGTTTGGTTTGGTGCGCGTAACTCTATCCTCATCTCTGTAATCGCAACTTTTATCAACCTTGTAATTGGGGTTATTGTTGGTGGAATCTGGGGGATTTCAAAATCCGTTGACCGTATCATGATGGAAGTTTATAACATTATTTCAAACATTCCATCTCTCTTGATTGTCATTGTCTTGACTTACTCAATTGGTGCTGGTTTCTGGAATTTGATTTTTGCCATGAGTGTGACAACTTGGATTGGGATTGCTTATATGATTCGTATCCAAATCATGCGTTACCGTGACTTGGAATACAACCTTGCTTCTCAAACACTTGGAACACCAACCTTTAAAATCATCGTTAAAAACATCATGCCGCAATTGGTATCTGTTATTGTTTCTACGATGACCTTGATGTTGCCAAGCTTCATCTCTTATGAAGCCTTCCTTTCCTTCTTTGGATTGGGATTACCTGTAACAGTGCCAAGTTTGGGACGTTTGATCTCAGATTACTCACAAAACGTTACGACCAACGCTTACTTGTTCTGGATTCCATTGACAACCTTGATCTTGGTGTCTCTTTCTCTCTTCGTTGTTGGTCAAAACCTAGCGGATGCTAGTGATCCACGTACACATAGATAGGAGTAGACATGATAAAAGGAAAAGATGTAATTTTGACTGCTCGCGATATTGTCGTGGAATTTGACGTTCGTGACAAAGTTCTGACAGCTATCCGAGGAGTTTCTCTGGACCTGATTGAAGGGGAAGTTCTTGCCCTGGTAGGTGAGTCAGGTTCTGGTAAATCTGTTTTAACAAAAACCTTTACAGGGATGTTAGAAGACAATGGACGTATTGCTCAAGGAAGCATCGACTATCGTGGACAAGACTTGACAGCTCTTACTTCTAACAAGGAATGGGAGAAGATTCGTGGTGCTAAAATTGCGACCATCTTCCAAGATCCTATGACAAGTTTGGACCCAATCAATACAATCGGTAGCCAAATCACTGAAGTTATCGTTAAACACCAAGGAAAAACAGCCAAGGAAGCCAAAGAGATGGCAATCGACTATATGAACAAGGTCGGAATTCCAGACGCTGAAAAACGTTTTGATGAGTATCCTTTCCAATATTCTGGAGGGATGCGTCAACGTATCGTTATCGCGATTGCCCTTGCCTGTCGTCCAGATATCTTGATCTGTGACGAGCCGACAACGGCCCTTGATGTAACCATTCAAGCACAAATCATTGATTTGCTTAAAACTTTACAAAATGAGTACCACTTTACCATTATCTTTATCACCCATGACCTTGGTGTGGTAGCAAGTATTGCGGATAAGGTAGCGGTTATGTATGCTGGTGAAATTGTAGAATACGGAACTGTTGAGGAAGTCTTCTACGATCCACGTCATCCATATACTTGGAGTCTCTTGTCTAGCTTGCCTCAGCTTGCTGATGATAAAGGGGAATTGTACTCTATCCCAGGAACACCACCGTCTCTTTATACTGAGTTGAAAGGTGATGCCTTTGCCCTTCGTTCAGATTATGCGATGCAAATTGACTTTGAACAGAAAGCACCTCAGTTTTCAGTCACTGATACCCACTGGGCTAAGACTTGGTTGCTTCATGAGAATGCTCCTAAAGTTGAAAAACCTGGGGTCATTGCAGATTTACATGACAAGATTCGTGATAAAATGGGCTTTGCACATCTAGAAGACTAGGAGGAAGGAAATGTCTGAAAAATTAGTAGAAATTAAAGATTTAGAAATTTCCTTCGGTGAAGGAAGTAAGAAGTTTGTCGCGGTTAAAAACGCCAACTTCTTTATCAACAAGGGAGAAACTTTCTCTCTTGTAGGTGAGTCTGGTAGTGGGAAAACAACGATTGGTCGTGCCATTATTGGTCTAAATAATACTAGTAAAGGTGAAATCATCTTTAATGGTCATAAAATTAATGGGAAAAAATCTCATAAGGAATCATCAGACTTGATCCGTCGCATCCAGATGATTTTCCAGGACCCTGCAGCGAGCTTGAATGAGCGTGCGACAGTTGACTATATCATCTCTGAAGGTCTTTACAACTATCACTTGTTTAAAGATGAAGAAGACCGAAAAGAAAAAGTTCAAAAGATGATTCATGAAGTTGGGCTTTTGAAAGAACACTTGACCCGTTACCCACACGAGTTTTCTGGTGGTCAACGTCAGCGTATCGGGATTGCCCGTGCCCTTGTGATGGAACCTGATTTCGTTATTGCGGATGAGCCAATTTCAGCCTTGGACGTGTCAGTGCGTGCGCAAGTCTTGAACTTGCTCAAGAAGTTCCAAAAAGAGTTGGGCTTGACCTATCTCTTTATCGCGCATGATTTGTCAGTTGTTCGCTTTATCTCAGATCGTATCGCGGTTATCTATAAGGGAGTTATCGTCGAAGTGGCGGAGACAGAGGAGTTGTTTAACAATCCTGTCCATCCATACACTCAAGCACTTCTATCTGCTGTACCGATTCCAGATCCAATCTTGGAACGCAAGAAGGTCTTGAAAGTTTACGATCCTGATCAACATGACTATGAGACAGACAAGCCGTCTATGGTGGAAATCCGTCCAGGTCACTATGTTTGGGCCAATCAAGCAGAACTTGCTCGTTACAAGGAAGCTCTTAAAAAATAATTAGATTCGGAGAGGACCGAAAGGTCTTCTCATTTTTAATAGAAAAAATCCCCTTTTACTAGCTTGTAAAAGGGGGATTTTATTGTAATTAACGTTTAGACCAGGTGCGTTTCATAAAGAGTAGCAAAATTGGGTAAATCTCTAAGCGACCTGCGATCATTGCAAAGGAGAGGAGGATTTTAGAGATGGGACTAAAGATGGAAAAACTCGAGGTTGTACCTAGAATAGGTCCGATATTGTTAAAACAGCTGAAGACCGCACTGGTTACGACTAGAAAATCATTGCTATCAAGACTGACGATAAAGATGAGAGAGAGAATAATCATCATATAGATAGCAAAATATTTCAGAATTTTGTGCTGGGTATCCTTATCAATCACAGTTTTATTGACGTGTAGAGTCAAAACACGGTGAGGGGATAAAGTGGACAAAATCTGATTTTTTGCGATTTTAGAGAGGATAAGTCCTCTGATCACCTTAAGACCACCTGCAGTTGAGCCTGCTGATCCACCGATTCCCATGAGGAAGAGGAGGATAAATTGGGAGAAGAGGGGCCAGTTGGTAATATCTCCGTAACCAAAACCTGTTGTTGTGATGATATTGGAAACCTGGAAGAAGGCCATTTCAACACTCTTAGAGACCCCTTGGTAGAGGTGGAGCGTATTAAGCGTAATCAAGCCTGTAGAAACTAGGACAATGATGATATATGCTCGTAGTTCTTCATCTCCAAAGAAAGCCTTAACCCGACGGAGCATGAGGTAGTAGTAGAGATTGAAGTTAACCCCAAAAACTAGAACTCCGATACTAACGAGATAGGTGATGAGTGAGCTACCGTAGTGGGCAATTCCGTCGTTATAGACGGTAAAGCCCCCAGTTCCTGCTGTTCCCATAGCGATGACAAAACTATCATAGAGAGGCATGCCTGCTAGGTAGTAGATAACCACAAAAAGGGAGAAGAGAGCCAGATAAAGCAGATAGAGAATCTGGGCAGTGTTTTTTAGTTTGGATACGACCTTGCCAAAGACAGGTCCAGGGACCTCAGCCTTCATCACCTCCAAGTGACTATTCTTGGCATTGTCCATAATGGCAAGTGCAAAGACGAGTACCCCCATCCCTCCGATCAAGTGGGTGAAACTTCTCCAGAAGAGGAGAGATCGAGTGAGGACGGAAACATCGTTCAGAATAGTTGCTCCTGTAGTCGTAAATCCAGAACTGATTTCAAAGAAGGCATCGATGACGCTTGGGATTTGTCCTGAAAAGACAAAGGGGAGGCCGCCAAAGAAAGACCAGAGAATCCAACAGAGGGCAACAATTAAGACCCCTTCCTTGGCATAAATCCGTTGATTTTTCGGTTTCCGTAAAACGCCTAGACCACCGAGAAGGACTAAAATTCCAATCGTAGAAAAGAGAGCGATAAATACTTGACTGGATTCTTGGTAATAGATCGCTACACTAACAGGAACTAGGAGAAGAATAGCCTCAATCAAGAGAAGTTTTGAGAGGAGGTAACGAATCATACTTTTATTCATTTTTTACCTCTCAATCAAATCATAAATTTTGGTGATATTTGGCAATAAGGTCGTCACGAGTAACTTGTCTCCCACCTCAAGCATATCCTCTCCAGTAGGGAAGATTGTTTTTCCTTTTCGGATAATGGCTGCAATGAGAACTCCTTTTTTCAATTTCAACTGTGATAGAGGTTTGGCAGTCATTTTATTAGCTTCCTTGATTTGGAATTGGAGAGTTTCAATTTGACCGTTTGCTAGATGGTGCATGGCTTGAAGATCTGAATACTGAGCGTTTACTCGACCACGGATAAAGTGCATAATGGTATCCACTGCGATGCTTTTTGGTGTGATGATACTCGAAAAATCAGGCGCGTGGATAATCTCTAAAAGGCTTGTTCGGTTGACCTTGGTGATATTCTTATGGACGCCAACTCGGTCAAGAAACATAGAAGTGATGATATTTTCCTCATCAACCCCAGTCAAGGTTGCGACTGCATCATAGTGGGGAGCACTTTCTTCCAGCAAAATGTCTTTTGCAGTTCCATCTCCTTGGACAATATAGAGATTGGGGAACTTTTCGCTGAAAAAACGAGCTCTTTCAGGATTGATCTCGATGACCTTGGTATCAATGCGACTGTCTTTTAAAATGCCGAGTAGATAATAAGCAATCTTTCCAGCTCCAACGATAAGTAAGCTTTTCACTGCGCGAGATTTAAAATAGTTATGGAAAAGCATCATATCTACACGATTTCCCGTAACAAAAATCCTATCCTTGTCTTGGATAATAACATCACCACTTGGGATCATCAGTTGATGATCTCTCTCCATAGCACAGACAATAATATTCCCAAATTTTTTACGGAAGTCTGAGATTGGCATTTGACAAAGACCGCTAGAATCCTTGACAACAAACTCCATGAGACTGACCCGACCTCCAGCAAATCGTTCGACAGAGAGGGCGTTAGGGAAATCAATGATATTTGAGATAGCACGCGCTGCTAGGAGTTCTGGATTAACAATAAGTGAAAATCCAAGAATATTTTTCTCTTTAAAATAGGCATTAGAGTATTCAGGATTTCGTACCCGAACGATGGTTTCTTTAGCCCCCATTTTTTTAGCAAGTACCGCTGAAATCATATTCACTTCATCGTGTTCGGTTAGAGCAATAAAGATATCGCACTCTTGAACACTGGCTTGCTCCAAGATGGCAAAGTCAGCACCATTTCCAAGGAGACCTATGATATCATAGCGACTGACAATGTGATTGAGGACAGCCTCATCTTGTTCGATGAGGACAACGTCATGGTTTTCTGCAACCAGTGAACGACAGAGGGCGAAACCAACTTTCCCTCCACCAACAAGGACAATTTTCATATAAAAAACCTACTTTTTCATGATGTAACTATCATACCCTTTTTTAGCAAAAAATGCACTTACTAAGGCGATTTTTAAGGGAAGAAGACCTTTTCACGTTTTGAAGATACATTTGTTTAACTTCTATGACGATGTTTCCGATTTGAAGTGATTTGGCTCTTTTACTATACCTTTTCAGAAAGGGGATGACCAAACATGAAAATATCATTAAAAAAAGTAAAAAAATCAAGTCGTTTCTATTGACAATGATTCTGAAAGTGTTATACTAAGGAAGTAGTTTCGCTGATTTACTTCAAACCTGTTGTGAGGTAAGTTAACGATGCCTTAACCACGCTGTTTGCTGAGCTTGACTCCGGGCAGTGTGGCTATTTTTTTGCAATGATAAAAGGAAGCCAGTCATGACAAATCACATTGTATTATTTGAACCTCAGATTCCACAAAATACAGGTAACATTGCGCGTACTTGCGCTGCGACCAATTCTCCCCTCCACATCATCAAACCGATGGGATTTCCCATTGATGATCGGAAGATGAAGCGGGCTGGTTTGGACTACTGGGATAAGCTTGAGATTTATTTTTATGACAGTTTGGAAGATTTCATGTCTCAGATGAAGGGTAAACTCTATCTGATTTCGAAATTTGCGGAAAAGGTCTATTCTGAAGCAGATTTGGCAAGTGGTTGGGATCATTATTTTCTCTTTGGACGTGAAGACAAGGGCTTGCCGGAGGACTTTATGCGGGAGCATCCCGAAAAGGCTCTCCGTATTCCTATGAATGATGAACATGTTCGTAGCCTCAATGTTTCGAATACTGTCTGCATGATTGTCTATGAGGCTCTTCGTCAGCAGAACTTTGCAGGTCTTGAGCTTGTTCACACCTATGAAGCAGATAAATTGAAATAAACAAAATGCTTGCACTTGCAAGCGTTTTTTGTTATGATAAAGGGGTCTTCAGGGCAGGGTGAGATTCCCGACCGGCGGTGACTTTAACTAGCTATTTTGGCTTACTCTTCGTTGTCTTGTCTCGATATACTCAAGTATTATCTTCGACTGCGACGCCTAGATTAATCCAAAATATCTTAGTTAAAGAAGTCCGCGAGCGCAAGCTGATGTGGTGCGATTCCACAACCGACAGTATAGTCTGGATGGGAGAAGACGAAAGAATGGCTTTGTCTGTTCTGATGAGTTTATAGATGAATTGCAACCGCTTGCTCAAAAGAGTGAGAGGGAACTTTTGGGATATAAAAAGTGAGAATAGATAGAGGGATCCTTTCCAACTTCTTCTGATTTTATAGAAAATTGGAGGAACCTGTTATGACAAACACACGTCGAATTTCGACCATTGCGATTTTATCAGCCATTTCATTTGTGCTGATGTACTTTGACTTTCCGCTCTTGCCAGCGGCAACCTTCCTCAAGATCGAGTTTAGTATCTTGCCAGTCCTTGTAGGCTTGGTGGTGATGGATTTGCCAGCTGCTCTCGGGATTCTCTTTTTGCGATCACTCTTGAAGTTGCTTCTCAATAGCCAGGGAGTGAATACTTACATTGGCTTGCCAATGAATATCGTAGCTCTGGGAGTTTTTGTTATCGTCTTTGGTTTGATTTGGAAAAAGGAACGCAGCACCCTTCGTTTCCTACTAGCATCTCTAGCGGGAACTGTCGGCTTGACTGCTGCTATGATGGTTCTCAACTATGTCTATGCTGTTCCTTTGTACGCGCAGTTTGCCAACTTTGATATTGGAAAAATTTTGGGACTTTCCAACTACCTAATGACTATGGTATTACCTTTTAACTTGATTGAGGGTGTAATCTTTGCTGTTTCATTCTGGTTGTTATACGTCCTCTTGAAACCAACCTTAAAACATTATGAGAGATAAACAAACATTTTTAATGAAGGGCAGTTTTGCCCTTTTACTTTTCGTCCTTCTTGGCTATATGGTCAAGTTTTACCCCGAAACGCTGGTCGGTTTTGACCAACCGCTTCAGACAGCTATTCGTGGGGACTTGCCAGATTATTTGACAGTTCTGTTCCGAGCCATCACACGCCTGATCGATATCCCAGTGATTATCACCTGGGTTGCCATCGCAGCCGTTATCTTTTATCGTAAGCAGTGGAAAATAGAAAGCTACTTCATGGCGGGCAATCTAGCCTTAGCTGGTCTTTTAATCGTGACCTTTAAAAATATTTACCAGCGCCCACGACCAGCTATCTTACATTTAGTCGAGGAGAAGGGATTTTCCTTCCCAAGCGGGCATTCTCTGGCTGTAACCTTGATGGTAGGCACTTTGATTGTCATTCTCAGTCAACGAATTAAAGATCCAGTCTGGAGAAAAATCGTGCAAATCGTCCTTGGCTTCTACCTAGTCAGTGTGCTGGTATCAAGAGTCTATCTGGGAGTTCACTACCCATCAGATGTCCTTGCCAGTCTCTGTGTGGGTTTGGGAGTCCTGTTTATCGAGTTTCCCTTCTATGACAAACTTCGCTTCCAATGGCGATTTAAAGGCAAGCAGAAGTGAGATAGGTCTTGCAAGAATGGTAAAAATCTGATAAACTATGTAGTAATTGAATAGGAATCTGCAAGACTAGTAACTCAAGGGAAGTATATCAGGGAGGAGAGCCGTGACTGCAAGCTCTCTATATGAAAGCTGGGCGAATTCACTTGCGCATGGATTTAGAAATGAAGGTCTGACTTGTCAGATGAAAACGGATGGTACCGCGTGTCAACGCTCCGAGTGGAGTTTTTGGCATGTGGTTTTCTTTTTATCTGATAAGTGACTGATGGAGGAATTATGTCAACTATTGAAGAACAATTAAAAGCACTTCGCGAAGAAACGCTAGCTAGCTTGAAGCAGATTTCTGCTGAAAATGAAAAAGAGATGCAGGATTTGCGTGTCTCTGTCCTTGGTAAAAAAGGTTCGCTTACTGAAATACTCAAAGGGATGAAAGATGTCTCTGCTGAGATGCGTCCGATTATCGGGAAACACGTCAACGAGGCTCGTGATGTCTTGACAGCTGCCTTTGAAGAAACAGCTAAGCTTTTGGAAGAAAAGAAAGTCGCGGCTCAACTTGCTAGCGAGAGCATCGATGTGACACTTCCAGGTCGTCCAGTTGCGACTGGTCACCGTCACGTTTTGACACAAACCAGCGAGGAAATCGAAGACATTTTCATTGGGATGGGTTACCAAGTCGTGGATGGCTTTGAAGTTGAAAAAGACTACTACAACTTTGAACGCATGAATCTTCCAAAAGACCACCCAGCTCGCGATATGCAGGACACTTTCTATATCACAGAAGAAATCTTGCTCCGTACTCACACGTCTCCAGTTCAGGCGCGTGCTATGGATGCCCATGATTTTTCAAAAGGTCCTTTGAAGATGATCTCACCAGGGCGTGTTTTCCGTCGTGATACCGATGATGCGACCCACAGTCACCAATTCCACCAAATCGAAGGCTTGGTTGTTGGGAAAAATATCTCTATGGCTGACCTTCAAGGAACCCTTCAGTTGATTGTGCAGAAAATGTTTGGTGAAGAGCGTCAAATTCGTTTGCGTCCATCCTACTTCCCATTCACAGAGCCATCTGTTGAAGTGGATGTTTCTTGCTTCAAGTGTGGTGGAGAAGGCTGTAACGTATGTAAGAAAACAGGTTGGATTGAGATTATGGGGGCAGGTATGGTTCACCCACGTGTCCTTGAGATGAGTGGTATCGATGCGACAGTATACTCTGGTTTTGCCTTTGGTCTTGGACAAGAGCGTGTAGCTATGCTCCGTTACGGAATCAACGATATCCGTGGCTTCTACCAAGGGGATGTCCGTTTTTCAGAACAGTTTAAATAAGATTGAAACCTGAAACACAGTCTAGTTATTTTCTCTTGATGAGAATGGTGAGGACTGACTCAAAGAAAAAGAAAGGAATTGAAAAGGTCTTATTCTGTGAGATCTTACAATCAGAATTATGCTTGTATCTTATAAATGGTTAAAAGAATTGGTGGACATTGATGTGCCA
>CAUVSV010000008.1:0-61046 GCA_963554735.1 Streptococcus oralis | reverse complement strand
TTTTTGAATGTATTCTAACATTAAACTTTGTAGATGTCAACTTAAAATCCACCAAAATATAGATAAGAAGGTAGTGTACCAAATATTAAAAAGCCCTGCCATCGAAATGATAGCAGGGCTTAACTTCAATATCCAGATGATATATTTATCTAAAAAAGGTAGAGTAAAAGGTAGAGTTTTTATTGATTTGTAGTGCGATATAATGAGTTTCCAAAAATCAAAAATCGCTTAAAATCAATATTTTGACATCTATTGACGTGTACTGAAACCCTTACTTAACCTCTGTAAGGATATAATTACGGTACCAGTATATCATAAATAATAACAAAATCTTGACTTTCCGAAAAATAAGTATTTTCCGGAAAAATATCGAAATTAAATCAAAACTAAAAATATCTCATACATTTGAACTGCACCCCAAAAGTTAGACAGAAAAAATCTAACTTTTGGGGTGCAGTTCATCAAAGGTGCTTTTCATTTTAAAAAACTTGTGGAAAAACTTCATCCCATATATCTACTAAGCTTTTCCCGTCAAATACTTTAGCTTCCATAGCTTCATCAATTGTATCAAACTGCTGACCTTCATAATCATAACCAACTACACATATACTCGATAAAAAGCAAGCACCTCGGCTATTATAATTAAATTCAAGATCTTTGTCTAAATATTTTTTAATTTCATCCTTTTTCATATAGGACCATCCCAACTAAAACAATCTCAACAAACAAGATTTTTTCCTTAGATTCTATTCCCACTACTAGCTTTCTATGATGCTGACGATTTCATCTTCAAAATATTCATAAAGAGTTCCATCAACATCTACCAGCAAGGAGTCAATCTCCTCGTCATTGTCAGAGGCGTCACAATAGTCTTCTACAAATCCTCTAACTACCGCGCCATTTTTTAACGTGATAATTACATCTGTACGGTTAAATTTCCAGAGTGTCATTTAAATATTCCTTTCAATATTGGCTAATTGCTTTGCTTTTTCGTAGTAAGGTGTTAAGAAATCGATAAAACCTTGTTTGTCGCTTGGATCATGTTCCTCTAAAAATATCATCAACTCAAAGTCATTGAGAGCGTCAAACATTTCAGAGTTTTCATTATCCCAAGCCTCGGAAAATTCCGCATCTTCTCCAAAAAGAGCGTTAAACGTAAAGGAAAAATCCCAAAAATTATCAATCTGACCACTGACTGTTTGCTGGAGCATGTCTAATACTTGTTGACTATAACCCATTACCCTTCCCCTCCTAATAAGAACGTTGTAGCATATTGAGCTACGTTCCAAAAATTTAACAGACAAAATCTAATTTTTGGGGTGCAGTTCATTCATCAAAGATGATTTTTATTTTAATAATACTGCACTTCAATTCCATCCATAATTTCTACTAAAGTGTTATCGTCAATTTTTAGAGAAATCAGATCAATGAATGATGATACCTGGTATTCCTTATCTCCAATCACCACTACAATATCATGAACAGAATTAGGAAAAATCCCACATACTTGACCATTATAATCAAAAGAGGCATCCCAACCATTGTCATATAACTCTTGTAAATCATCTAATATTGCCATATAAACTAAATCCTTTTCCATAGTGTTTTCTTTCAAATAAGGCAGGTAAAAGCACCTAGATTGTTCTAAGTCCTATGAGATTGTTTTAATCGAGACAATCTCACTCTCAAAGAGAGAAATTTCAGTAGCTTCATCTGGACTAGGATTAGCAATGAGAATAGTGATTTCATCTTGCTCATCATTGTCCATTTCGTCAACAAAGTCTATGACACGTCCCTTGATTATCTTATCGCAATTAGTGACTATCTGAACCCTTGATCGAAGATACTTCCAAAGCTGTTTACTCATTTATTTTCCTCTCTGCTATTTTTTCGATAGTTCTTATACTTTTTATAGTTAGTCGATAAAATCGCCTAGGTTGAACTAAGCACTAATAATTTTGATTTTCTTGATAATATCTTCAGGATATGAGCGATCACCTATAACTATTTCGTCAGGACCATCTAAATCATAACCGTCAAACCAATCAACCACCCTACCCTTGATGGAGGTCCCATCTTCTAAAATAAGGCGAACATTTTTATCAACATATTCCCATAATTTCATTAAGTTCCTTCTCTCTAACATCGGAACAATATGACCCAATATTAGTTATTTACTAATGGCTTTTAGTTCCTGTTAAAAGCATTATAGCACACCTTACTTGCTAAAGTACAACAAGCACCCCATTAGACTAACCTGCTACTTTGCTTTCTTGTAAAAATGTTGTATACTTAAGTAAATAAAGGAAGTAATCTTGTTCCCCCCTGTCTACTATGTGGTCGGAATGATGGTTACTTCTTTTTTCCCCCTTACTATCTCAATAGCCTTGTATTTAAAAGTTTTTTAGGCTATAATTAAATTAACGAATAGAGGTTTTCCATCTCCCCTTGAAACAGATCTTTCTGCGGTAGGAGGTGGGACGCCTCTATTTGTTTTTTAAGTCAAAATGATGTAAAATTAATTCAAGAAAGAAGTGTGGTTTTCCCGCCTAAAAGCTCTATAGCTGTGGGAGGGTCACGCTTCTTTTTACCTCTCAAAAGAGAACGCAAAAAAAGCCGTCTCATTCTTTGAAGCAGCAATGAAATCAATCTAGCAAATATCTAAGCAAACCCAGAAATCAACCTTTTAAGACAAAGCAAAAAGCCCACTGTTGTAGGCTTTCTGTAAGATATTTCTTAAAATTAAAGCATCTTGTTGTAGAATTCAACGACAAGTGCTTCGTTGATTTCTGGGTTGATTTCGTCGCGTTCTGGCAAGCGAGTCAATGAACCTTCCAATTTTTCAGCATCGAATGATACGAATGCTGGACGTCCAAGAGTAGCTTCTACTGCTTCAAGGATTGCTGGAACTTTCAATGATTTTTCACGAACTGAGATCACTTGACCTGGAGTTACGCGGTATGATGGGATATCAACACGTTTTCCGTCAACAAGGATGTGACCGTGGTTTACGAATTGACGAGCTTGACGACGAGTAGTCGCAAGACCAAGACGGTAAACAACGTTATCCAAACGACGTTCCAAAAGAAGCATGAAGTTGAAACCTAGGATTCCGCCTTTGATCTTTGTAGCTTGTACGAACAAGTTACGGAATTGTTTTTCACCTACACCGTAAGTGAAGCGAAGTTTTTGTTTTTCAGCCAATTGCAAACCGTATTCTGACAATTTAGAACGGTTGTTTGGTCCGTGTTGTCCTGGTACGTAGTTACGACGTGCCAATTCTTTACCTGTACCTGTAAGTGAAAGGCCAAGGCGACGAGCTTGTTTCCAAGATGGTCCTGTATAACGTGACATTTGTATGTCCTCCTGATATAAATAATATTTCGGTGGAAATAGTCACTTAGAAAGCCCTGATTCGTGCAGATGCCCTTCGCCTAAACAGCCAAGGTTACTTGTCATAAGACACCTGTTGACGAGCTTCATGCTTTCCTGCTGCTATTTCACACAAAGGCTATTGTACCATGAAAAGCTAGATTTGTAAAGGGATTTTACGGCTTTATTTCAAATTAAGGCTGAATGTAAACTTGCTTCCTAAGCCATATTGACTTTCTGCTGTGATTTCGCCACCAAGCTGATGGGCTAGTTCTCGTGCGATCGCAAGACCTAAGCCATGCCCACCCGTCTTCATATTGCGCGAAGTTTCTACACGATAAAGTCGTTTAAAGATCTTTTCCAAATCTTCAGGAAGGATCCCCTGACCCTCGTCTTTCACACTGATTGTCAGCTCTTGTTCTGTTAATTGGGCAAGAACCTCGATTCTGGTTCCTGGTTCTGAATATTTAAAGGCATTGTTTAACAAATTAACCAAAATGCGAGAAAGTTTGTCAGAATGGCTCTTGATTTTCGCCGACTCAGGTGACACTTGAATGTAAACGTCTCGCTCCTCTTGTTCAATCTGGAGTTGAAATTCACTCATTGACTCAATCAACAGCTGATCTAAAAAGACCTCTTCGACTTCCTCATCAGTAGTTTCTTGAGGTTGTGTATTAAGAGTCAAAACATCCAATTCCTCCACTAGCTTGTTTAGACGCTCAGTTTGCCGACCAATCGTGGCTAAGTAGTGGAGCCGCTCCTCTTCCTTGATCACTCCATCTAGAATTCCCTCCACAGTAACCTGAATGGAGGTAATGGGAGTTTTAATATCGTGAGAGAGCTGCGCAATCATCATTCTCTTTTCTTGCTCGCTCTCATCAAGTGATTGAAAGGTGGCCTGCAAATTGTGGGACATGTCATTAAAAGCCTGGCCCAGTTCTTGAAATTCTAATGGGCCCTTGGTTTCAATTTCTGTGCTGAAATCCTTGCTTGCTATATCCTGAGCTTGTTTTTTCAAATGTTTCAGAGAAGAGAACACTGGCGACAAAAGAAAGATGCTCACTGCAGCGCCAATGAAACTAGCAATCAAGGTCATTCCAACTAGAAAGTAAACTTCACTTTTCTCAATCAACATTCGTTGGACTGCCCAGAAAACGACCAAAATCGTTAGTAGAGTCGACACTAGATACCCCACTAAAATATAGTTTTTTAATTTCATTTTCTACCTCTTGGCCTTTCCATCTTATAGCCCAAACCCCAGACAGTTTTGATAGCGGGAGCATTTGAATTCGTATACTTGGTCAACTCTTGCCTCAAAGCATGGATATGAACATTGAGTGTATTGGTATCATCCACATAGTCCTCTTGCCATACCTTCTCGTAAAGTTCCGTCTTTGAAAAGACTCTCTCGGGATTGCTGGCTAATATCCATAGAAGTTCAAAGGATTTTACTGTCAATTCCAAAGGTTGCTCCCCAATGCGAACCTCATGAGTCACATGGTTGATCACTAAGTCACCAAACTCAATCTGTTCTGTCTCTCTTCCACGGCTAAGGCGACGCAAGATATTATTCACTCTTAAAACCAATTCGCGTGGGCTAAAGGGTTTGACTATAAAATCATCTGCCCCCAAACTTAATCCATAAATCTTATCCTGTTCGCTTGTCTTAGCAGTTGTAAAGAGGAAGGGTTGATCCGGAGCGATATACTGAACTTCACTGATAAAATCATAACCGTCCATATTGGGCATCATGATATCTGTGATAATAAGATCGATAGATTTTTTTCTGAAAAGCTCTAATCCCTCCTTACCATCATGGGCGACCAAAACATCGTAACCTGCCTGTATAAGATAGCGGTTTTGAATATCTAGAATATCTATCTCATCATCAACCAGCAAAATTGTCTTTTTCATCTGACACTCCTTCGATAAGAACAGTGTTATACTTGCTTTAGTATAACACTATTTTCTCTAATGTTTAAGTGATTTGAATCTTAATCTTCTCGTTTGCTTGTCAAACCCAAAAGTCCAACAAGACCTGCCAAGGCTAGACCAAAGATACCAAGGCCAGCTGTAGCCGTTTTAGCTTCCCCAGTATTTGGTAGCATCGCTTTATCATCTTTTTTCATCATATTAGCCATTTGGCTAGAAGCTGGTTGATCGACCTTCATATCTGACATATGGTGATTTGTACCCATCATACCCTCAGTCGTACCTGTAGAGCCTGTTTCAGAAGGCTTCGTATTCAT
Source organism: Streptococcus oralis (assembly GCA_963554735.1). Classification (GTDB taxonomy): domain Bacteria; phylum Bacillota; class Bacilli; order Lactobacillales; family Streptococcaceae; genus Streptococcus; species Streptococcus oralis_CX. Next base: position 55,425 of record CAUVSV010000008.1, on the reverse strand, counting down.
CTGACCTTGTTGAGATGGTATTGTCGCCATTTCTTTTCCACGAAGTCGAATCGTTACTTGACGAGTAGCAATCAGATTGGTCAAATCAGGTTTGCCATCTTTAGAGCCATAGACTTTAACAGTAGCTAGGTATGTATGTGTTCCGTTAGCTCGAAGTTGATCTAGAAGGGCTTGTCCTTCTTTGCCAACAGTATTGCCATTCAAATCCACTTCGTAGAAATATTGGCCTTTAGCCAAGCCTTCAAGTGGCAATAGAGCAGGATTTTTAGCTGTTCCGTTGTCTGACCATGGGGCTTTGTCTGAAGCTTTTAACAAGAGGCGAGTCAACATACCATCTCCACCAAAAGCTTCGTATGGAATAACTTGGTTGACACCGGCCAAGAAAGGTCCAGGAACCTTAGCCTTATCAAGGTAGCTAGCTGGAACATCAATCATGTCTTTGACATTGTTAACAACAGACTCTTTGACCTGATTTGGTGTGGTCAAGCCATTCAAATTAACAGTCAAATCTTTAGTCGCTACGAGGTTAGTTAAGTCAGGCTTGCCGTCTTTCGCACCGTACACCTTGATAGTAGCTTTATAGCTTTGAGTGCCGTTTTGTTTCAAAAGGTCAAGTAGTTCCTTGTCAGATTTTCCTTGAGTGCCAGCCAAATCCACTTCATAGAAGTAAAGGCCTTTGCCCAATTTCTCTACTGGTGGGAGAGCAGGATTTTTAGCTGTTCCGTTGTCTGACCATGGAGCCTTATCAGAGGCTTTCAAGATCAGGCGAGTCAACATGCCGTCACCAGCGAAGAATTCGTATGGAATGACTTGGTTGACACCCGCTGTGAATGGACCTGGGAAGTTGGCTCTATCCAAGTAAGAAGCTGGAACATCTACTGTATCTTTGGTGTTGTCAGCCACACCTTTTTGCACTTCAGCTGGAGTGGTCGCTGGTTGCGCTTCACTGGCTTCACGGTCTTGTCCAGAAACTGTAGACGCAGGACTTTCCACAGGTTTAACTCCATCTTCTGTTTGTTTCTTTGAGTCAGGTTGTGCTTGCACTTCTTCTTTTGGCGCTACTTCCGGATCTTTAGCAGTTGCGTCCGCTTTTTCTGAAGAGCTTGTCGTATCCAAGCTTGCTTTAGGTGCTGAGTCTGCTTGTTCTGAAGGAAGAGCTACATCGACTGCTTTTTTGAGAACCTCTGCTGGTAAGTCGCTCTTTTCACTCACCGAAGCAGCGTCTGGCACGACTTGGGCAGGAGTCGGATTGACAACATCAGCACGTGCAGAACTTGGTTGACCAACTAGGACAAAGAAGCCACTAGCTACAACAACTGAAGCAACACCGACACTGAGACGGCGAATAGACCAACGAGTATATCTCTGATTTGGATTGAATTTCATAGGATTCTCCTTAGAGTTTTCTTTTTTTTGATGACTCTAGTATAATCTCCTAAAATTAAAAAGGATTAAGAAAAAGTTAAAATTTTTCTTAAATCCCTCTTATAAAATACTTATATTGACTCGTTAATTATTTGGAAAGAGAGTACCCTTCCTCTCCTACTCACTCAGTTCAGCTAGGGTGTCCAGATGTTGGTTATTAATGACGGCCATGATGTAGGCATCTGCTTGCAAGAGGTCATTGGGTCCGAATTGGACATCCAGAGGAGCGTTTTCGTAGGCACGAAAACCAAGTACGTTGAGGTTGTATCGCCCACGTAAATCCAACTGACTGAGGCTTTTACCTACCCATGATTGGGGGATTTTCATCTCGACAATCGATACATTCTTATCCAACTGAAAGACGTCTACGCTGTTATGAAAGAGGATGGTCTGTGCCAATGAGCGCCCCATTTCAAACTCTGGTGAGATGACTGCGTCCGCACCAATTTTTTCCAACACCTTTTTAGCTGTATGGCTTTTGACCTTGGCAATAACGGTCGGCACCCCTAGACTCTTGCAGTGCATGACCGCGAGAACACTGGACTCCAAATTTTCACCCGTTGCGACAACTACAGTATCACAGGTGTCAATCCCCGCTGATAGAAGGAGTTCTTCATCCGTGATATCTCCAACTACCCCACGCGCCAGCACAGGTTCAAATTGATTAATGCGTTCCTCGTGGTCATCAATAGCAATGATATTCATGTCATGCTTGGCTAGGGCAGCCAAAACACTGCTCCCAAAAATTCCCAAGCCTAAAATTCCAATTGTCCGATCTGACATCGTTTTTCCTTTCTTATCCGATAGTGATATCTGCTTTCATATAGTGAATCGTATCTTTCTTGTCTGGCTGGTATTCCGCTACACTGACCAGTAGTGTCAAGGGACCAATACGGCCGATAAACATCAACAACATAACGATGCTGAGGGCTATCTTGCCTAGCTCTGGTGTTAAATTTGCCGTCACCCCAACTGTCGCCAGGGCTGAAATGGTCTCAAACATGAGGTAGATAAAGCGTGGATTTCCCTCTGCTGTTATCCCTAGCAGGATCAAGCCCAGCAAGAATGTTAGCAAGAAGACAATAAAGACACTGAAAGACTTTTGTACGGTTCGGGGTTCAATGGTCCTCCGAGCAACATTGGCATGAGGCAAGCCCAATAGTTCACTACGAGCAAAGACCAACAAGACAAAGAAGGTCGTAATCTTAAGCCCCCCTGCTGTCCCTCCAGGTGCCCCGCCCAGAAACATCTGCAAGATGTAGATCAGTAAGGTAACTGGTCGAGCCTGGGTGTAGTCAATGGAAGCAAATCCTGCCGTTCTCATGCTGACGGTCTGGAAGAAACTAACCAACAGTTTCTCTGGAGAGCTGAGATTTCCAATCGTCCCAGGATTGTTCCACTCAATTAAGAGAGTCGATACGGTTCCAAAGAGCAAAATTCCCGCCGTTAAAAAGAGAACCAGCTTGGTATGAAAGCGAAGACGGCGTTTTTTCTTCTTCCCAAACTGGGTCGCTAGGTCAAACCAGACCATAAATCCTAGACCACCTGTGATAATCAAGCCTGCAATCACTAGATTGATTAAGGGATCCGTTTGAAAGGCTACCAAACTCGTACTTCCAAAATTATCAAATCCGGCATTACAGAAAGCTGAAACAGCCAAAAAGATAGAGGTTAGAATCCCTCGCCCCCAGCCAAATTCGGGGATAAAGCGAAAACTCAAGAGAAAGGCACCGAGCCCTTCCACCAGAAAAGTCGTCAGAAAGATTGAGCGGATGAAGTCCTTTAGAGACTGGGTTTCTCCATAACTGAAACTTTCTTGAATGGTCTCACGGCCACGAAGACTGAGCTTTTGCTTGCCTTGGATATAAAAGATTCCGATAAAGGTCATGAGACCCAAACCACCGATCTGGATCAAGAGCATACAGATTAGTTGTCCCCAGATATTATAAGTAGAGGCCACTGGCAGGGTGAAGAGCCCTGTCACACAGACCATGGATACCGTTGTAAAGAGATGGTCAAAGTAGGTCGCTTGTGACGTTGTTGCTTGCACAAAGGGGAGGCTTAAAAGGAGAGAACCCAAGAAGATCACTAGGGCAAAACTTAAAAAGATGCGACGGGCTGGCGACAAGCGTCCCAGTGCCGTCCTGATTTTTTCCAAAAAAGATTTGAATAACATAACTACATTCTACCATAAAAACAGTAAGAACACTCACATGTGGTGCACAATGGCAAGACAGAGTTCGAGTGCCTTATCAAAAGCTTCTGAGCCCCAGTCACGACTGTCGTAATTATCTAGATCCGCTAAGGAATCTGCGGTAAAGAGTAATTCTCCCCAGACAACTCCACGTAGCTGAGCTACTGCCGCAAGAGCAGAGCACTCCATCTCCACAACAGCACAGCCTTCTTCCTTACGATAGGCTACCTTTTCAGCCGTCTCTCGGTAAAAACCATCTGTCGTCCAGGTCATAACTTCCTCGTAAGGAATGCCTCTTTGTTCCAAAACTTGCTCAATGGCAGAGACAGCCTCAATCTGCATCTCCATATAACGAGAAGGCGCTACATAGTGGTAGCTGGTCCCCTCATCTCGCAAAGCCCGAACAGGGACGAGAAAGGCATTTTCCTCTATATCGGCTAGGACTCCACAAGTACCAGTGGAAATGATTTGCTCCACACCATAGCCAATCAACCAATCCATAAACTGGGCCGCTGGGGCAGAGCCCACGGGCGCCTGGGCCAGACAGATCTCCTCGCCCTTGTAGTTGATGACATAGACTGGATAAGTCTTGGTGGCCGAAACGAACTCACCAACACAGTCCGCTCCTGCTTCCTGAGCGTAGCGGTCAATCTCTTCCTCCAAAAAAGCATAGATGCACTTCTTTGGCAACTTTAAATCTAGCCCCTCATGTGTTGGCATAAGGACCGCCTGGGGATTGTCATCAAACTCCAAAATGGGAATCGCATGTTTCTGAATCATAGCCCGCCTCCTCTAATTTTGTACTATTGTATCAAAAGCTGACGGAGTGTCAAGGAGTTGTCTTTAGCAAGCCAGAAAACTCCTCTTCCATACATTGAAAAAATCGTTGCACTGCTGGAGAGGTCGGCTTCTGTTTTGGCAAAGTGATTGAGGACTTATAAAAACATATCAAATCCAATAACAAAAAGACATGAATCTGAAATAAGCAGAACATGTCTTTTTTAGCTTGTTTGAAAGTTAAGTAAATAAACCTTAGTTCTTCTAGAACTCCCTTATTTCCACAAACCACCTAAAATCTGTTTTTCTAATAAGTCTAGGTCTTCTTCTTTTATTTCTCCATTGTCGCTAACGATATAAAGCTGAGCGAAGTAAGCCAACAATGGACCAACACAAATACGAACCATTTGAGGAATCGTTAACTCTGGATTTACACGTGGATCTGCTAGCAATTCCTTATGAAGCACTCGAAGTTTATCTTGAATAGCATTCCAGATAAAAATCTGTTCATTTTTTAGTTTTTTATTTGAAAAACTCTCCTGCAGAATGATTTTCATCAAAGCACGATTTTTTTTGAGATAGCTCATACGATTGTGGACGAGATAACGAACCCTCTCTTCTGTCGTTTCAAAAGCTAAGAGTTCCTCAAAAAAACTACCGAAAATGCCTGGGACTACAGGATGTAAAATAGCCGTCAGTAGATCATCCTTCGTCTTAAAATACTTAAACAAAGTTGCCTGGCTTAGTCCAGCACGCTCAGCTATGTGAAGAGTTGAGGTCCCATGGTAACTCCTGGTTGATATGAGATCCACTGCTGCCTGCATGATTTTTTTCTTTCCTTGAGGGTAATTCGCTTCTTCTAAGTAATCTTCAAACGATTCAAAAACAGTCTTATCCATCTAATCTTCACACCTTTTTAGCATTATTTATGTTGATTTCTAAACTTTACGATAACGACGCAATCCAACAATATTAAGAATTGTTAAAATGATCAAGAAAATCATTAAAACACCAAGATTTGACAAAATATCACCAAGATTGTGCCCGTAAAGAATAATCTGGCTTATTGCATCACCAGAATAGGTTAATGGCAAAAATTTCCCCACAGTTAGAGCCCATTCTCCCATGGATGACAATGGAATAATTCCTGAGAAAAAAAGTTGGGGCATAATCACGAGAGGAATAAATTGCATCATTTGGAATTCTGATTTTGCTAGAGTAGACAAGAGAATTCCAAAAGCTAGTGCTACAAGAGCCAGTACCACATTAACTATTATAACATTTAAAATACTTCCTACAACTTCTACATCTAGTAGCCAAATTGCTGCTAAAACGACAACTGCCGTTTGAAAAATCGCAATAATACCGTAAGACAACATATAGCCATAGACGATTTCAGATCGTTTCACTGGTGTTGCTAACAAACGTTCTAGTGTTCCACTGGTGCGCTCTTTCAAAAGCGCCATACCTGAAATCAAAAAGACAAAGAAGAAAACTACAAAACCTATCAAAACCGGAATCATACTGGTAAAGAAGCTTGTATTTTCATCTCCATACTGGTAAGACTCCTTGATTTCTGGTGTTTTTGCGTCCGAGTCCAATTGTGGAAGAGCTTGTTTAACACGAGATACTAACTGATCGGTGCCTTCACTGGCGATACTCGTTCGTAACACTTGTCGTATCATAGATGTTTTGGAGGCGTCTGTGTTTGCGTAGTCGACCTGGTACTCACCGTTTTTATAAGAAATCACAGCATCGACTTTTTCATTTGCTAGCGCTTCTTTGGCTTGATCTAAGCCTTGATAAGTCTCGACGTCCACATGATCGAGCTCATCCATTTTCGTTACCAAACCAGTTGGTAGATCCTGTGTTGCTAACTTGACATTCACGGTTGTACTAGCTGAAAACATGAGGTTCATCAACCACATGATAAAAACAGGTGCTATAAACATCAGGGCTAGAGTTCGTTTGTCACGAAGTAATTCTTTGATGACTTTTTTTGCAATCGCTATTGTTCTCATTTTACTCACCTTCTGCTTTTAAAAATACTTCTTCAATACTTGAAACTTGATAACTTTCTTTTAAGTGTTGCGGTGTATCAAAAGCAATGATTTTTCCGCCTAATAATAAGCCGACCTTATCCGCCAACTCTGCTTCATCCATAACATGGGTAGTAACTAATATCCCTACCCCATTGTCTCTAAGCGCGAATAATTCTTTCCAGATTTTCTTTCGAAGAGAAGGGTCGATTCCAACTGTCGGTTCGTCCAAAATCAAGAGTTGAGGATTTCCTAAAAGCGCAATAGCCAGCGACAAACGCCGTTTCATTCCTCCAGAATAACCAGATACCGCCTTGTTTAAGTAGTCTGTCAGATCTACTACTTGAGCTATATAAGCAATTTCCGCCTTCAGGTCTTTTTTAGAAAGCCCCTTTAGTTGACCAAAAAATTCCAGATTTTCTTGGCCTGACAAGGACTCGTATAAAGCATCTGATTGGGCCATATAGCCAATATCTCCTAAAATATGGCGATTGGGCATAGTGTGATTTAACACTAAAGCTACGCCTCCATCAGCCTTTTCCATTCCTAACGTAGTCTTAATCATAGTTGATTTACCAGCACCAGACGGACCAATTAATCCTATAATTTCTCCTGTCTGCAATTCAAAGCTGACATGATTCAGAACTATTTGATGGTCAAAAGATTTTACTAAATCTTGTAAATGTAGTAATGTTTTCATTTACTTCCTCCTTGGTGAGTGATTACTCACTTGCTAAATATAAACCTATTGTAGTGAGTAATCACTCACTTGTCAAGAGAAAGGGTTAAATTCTTTAAAAAAATAAAACACCAGATTCGTATCTGATGTTTATAATGCACATGTCTTATTTCTAAAAATGTTTTTGAACTTCCTCTCTATACTCCGAAATGGTCTTTCCTGCCCACTTTTTAAAGGCCTATTCTTCCTCTACTTTTCTCAGCCAATCCAACCATCGTCATTGCTATCGCAACTCTAATAACCTTAGCAATGGAAATCCATTTCACGCATTTTTATATAACCCGAACCAAGAAGTTCTCAAGTCCTGATTGGAAGTTATTTTAGCTACAATCCATCTCTCAAGCACAAAAACTCTCCCTTCTCTTTCGAGAAAGGAGATTCTTTTTATCCTTGTCCGCCAGGGGCTGGACCTTCGCCTTGAGGGCCTCCATTTGGTCCTCCGCCACCAGGCATAGAGTTGACAATTTCCGTTTGTTTTTCACCATTGAGATAGATATCTCCACCTGTGTAGGTCGCTGTTCCATCAAAGTCAAAACCTGTTTGACCAGTCATTTTAATGGTTCCGCCTGTGACTGTGATATTGCCGTTCGAGTCGATTGGGTCTGTGTCCCCTTGGCCGACTTCTACTGTCAGGTTCCCACCGTTCATGGTGAAGAAGATTTCACTCTGTTGGGCGTTTTTATTAGCTGCATTGACTCCATCATCTGTCGAATAGATGGTAATGTCCCCACCGTTGATAGTGATTGACTTACCTTCAAGTCCTTCTGTCGAATTCTTGACGGTGTAGGTACCACTATCGATAACCAAATCACCTGATGCGTGGATGCCATCATCTCCTGCTGTGACGGTGATGTTGTTGTTGGATAGGTACATGGTTCCGACTGAAGTATCCTCATCATTGTCCACCTTGACCCCATCTTCTTTGGCGTCGATAGTCATGGTCGTACCAGTGATGTTGAGTTCATCATTGACATTAAAGGCATCGCCAACTGCTGTGATGTTATAGATTCCACCCGTGATGTGGAGAGTGTCATTGGCCTTGATACCATTGTTCTTCTTGCCATCTACATTGAGAGTTCCTTTCCCGTTAATGGTCAAATCCACCTTAGAAAAGAGAGCTGCGTCAGCCTTTTCATCGCTGTTAGAGCTTGAGTCAGAGAGACTGTTGGTAGTTCCCTCTGCTAGAGTCAAGTAGACATGACCAGCTGATGTCGCAGATATCGCTGCATTGGTATTGGTCATGGTCGCACCTTTTAGGACTAGATGAACATCTGCAGACTTATCTGCCTCAATCTTGATCTGCACTCCGTCAGACTGACCTGAAATTACATAGGTTCCAGATTTTGTGATTGTCACTGTTGATTCAGAGACTGTCACCCCATCTCCAGAGACATTTGCTGATGAGCCAGATAGCTCAATCTTAGAAGCTGTGCTTTCGTCATAAGAAGTATCATTGTCCTTCTCTGTAAAATAGGATGATTGGTTTGTCTTTGTTGCAGTTGTTGTGGCACTATTTGTCGTTGCATTGGTATTGGATGTAGTTGTTGACTGGGCACATGCTGCCAGCAGCACCATTGCCGTTAAACTCGTTGCGAGTAGGGTCCATTTTTTTGATTTCATACCTTTTTCCTCTCCTTCGTATGATATAGCTAGACAGTCTACAGAAGATTCCTGAAACAAAACTAAAACTTTTCTGAAAGTTTCCTTAAATTCAGTTTCACTTAAGTTTCGCTTAATAAAACTTTTAGAAATGTCCTCTAGACTTGTTCCAAGCAAGTTTACCTTGTTTAATCTATGATTTATCTAAAGGAGAAATTGCTTATGAAACCCCTAGAAACAAGCTTTGAACGGATCGAAACCAAGTATATGGTTTCTAAAAAAGACTTACAGGATTTAATAGAAGATTTGAAAGACTACCTCGTCGAGGACGACTATCCGACTTCGACCATTTCTAATATCTACTTTGATACAGAAGATTTTCAGCTCATCCAAGACTCCTTGCAGGATCAGCATAAGAAGGAAAAAATCCGTATGCGGACCTATCTCGCGCAACCAAACGCTGAAAGTCCCGTCTTTCTAGAAATCAAGTCAAAAGATGATGCCGGTGTCGGTCACAAGCACCGCGTCCTAGCTCAGTCAGATACCATCACCCAACTCATCACTAAGGGTTGGGGAGGAAACCTGATCAAAGATAGCTTTCTGGTAGCAGAGGTTCAAAAGCTACGTCAACGCTACAGTGAAGCTCTCAAACCGCGTATCTATATCTCTTATGACCGTTTTTCACTAAAAGAAAAAAAGAAAATCCAAGGATTCCCCTACCAGAAAATTCGTGTCACTCTTGACCAAAACCTGACCTATCGTGATAAACAGGTCAGCCTATTCGCTGACAAGGAAGGCTTGCCTCTCTTAGAAGACGACCTGATCATCATGGAAATCAAGGCGCCTGGTGACAAACCGCAATGGCTACAGGATATCCTTGATAAATATGGGCTAGTAGAGCAAAAATTCTCAAAATACTCCTGCGCCTACCATAAATCACAAGGACTAGCCTATGCCCCACAACCCATCGGAGAAAGTGTAGGTAATGCTTATGTCTAACCTTTTTAACTCTATTTTCAACGACGCAACCGCCACTGCTGACCCCCTCCAACTCCTACTCGCCCTTGTCGTCAGTCTTTTTCTAGGACTAGCACTCAGCTGGGCCTACAAGCAACGGACTCTTTACACACGGGAATTTGTCATCAGTTTGACCCTTTTACCTTGTTTGATGACGCTGGTCATCTTCCTCGTCAATGGCAGTCTCGGAACGTCGATTGCAGTAGCAGGGACCTTTAGTCTCATTCGTTTCCGTTCTGCAACGAGTGGCTCTCGAGAGCTAATCGCTATCTTTCTAGCTATGATCATCGGTCTGGCGGCAGGGACAGGCTACCTTCTCTTGGCCGTACTCTTCACGGTCCTTATCCTAGGAATATGGCTCCTTTTGGAAAAACAACAGAGCAAGAGCAATCACCAACGTCGTAGACTCTTAACCATCACACTTCCCAATAAAGAAGACCGCCTGGATACTATCCAGGTCGCGCTGGATCAATTTTGTACCGAGTCTGACCTTATTTCAGTAGATACCAGCAATGCTGGTGAATCCTTGCAAACCGTCTACGAAGTCGATCTCCATCCTCAAGTAGACGACTTCCAACTGACAAGCTACCTGACAAGCAAGATTTCTCAGTGCGATGTTTCCTTGACCAAGAAAGCCAAAAAGAAGAAAAATCTATAAGACTAAAGCTCATAAAAAGAACAGCCCAAGCTGTTCTTTTTAGTTTTCTTTTACTGGGATTTCCTTGATAACTCGCGCAGGATTGCCAGCTAGGACGACATTGTCTCCAAAGGACTTGGTGATCACGGCCCTGCTCCAGCGACGACGTTATTTCCCAGTGTCACTCCAGGAAGGACAATGACGCCACCTCCAGCCCAGAAATTATCTCCAATGGTGATGGGCTTGCCGTATTCGACCCCTGAATTGCGTTCATCCGGATCCAGTGGATGGAGTGGGGTTAAAAACTGACAGTTGGGGCCAAGCATGGCGTTGTTCCCGATGCGAATCGGACAAACATCCAGCATGGTCAAGTTCCAATTAGAATAAAAATTTTCCCCTAGATGGATATTGACTCCATAATCGACCACCAAGCGTGGATTGATATAGAGATTTTGCCCAGTTGAGCCAAACCAAGTCTTGATAATATCCGCTCCATTCAAGGGATCTTCTTCCTTGTTAAAGGCAGCCTGTTTTTGGCGAGAAGCTTGTGCCAAGGCACGCAACTCTGGGTCCGACGGACGGTAAGGCTCCCCTGCTATCATTTTCTGGTATTCGCTAGCCATCTTATCACCTCACACTTAATTTGGACCCATCATATCAAAAAGACTTTGAAAGGTCAAGAATAAGCCGGTCTAGGACTTCTTTCTAGACTCTCGAAACCATTCCCCATCCCAACTCAAAACAACTTACTTGACAAAAGCTTGACTTCATGGTTTAATATACCCCGTAAGGGTATATTTGGAGGTGCCTATGTTTCACTTATTATTTACAAAAATTGACAGTATTTCGACCAGCGAGTTAGAAGCTAAACTCAGAGAACCGATTCAGCTACTGGATGTTCGGACGCCTACGGAATTCCATAGAGGTCATATCAAAAATGCCAAGAATGTCCCTCTATCCGAAATCGGATCTTATACACCAGCGACAAAAGAAACACTCTATGTCATTTGTCATTCTGGTGTGCGAAGCAAACTAGCTGCGAAAAAGCTTAAGAAAAAAGGATATGATGTCATAAATGTCCGAGGCGGTATGAGCGCTTGGACAGGCAAGGTCATCTAGAAGCATCAAATGGGCTACGCAGCCTTGAACCTTATCGAAGGTCTGAGCGATAATATCCAATGGTGTCAGCTCGGAGACGATCTGAATAAGGGCAAAAAATTCCTAGATGTACACATAAGTGGCGAATTTCAGGTGGCGACCCAAGATCGATACCATCCATAACCCCTAAATGAACTAGGGGAGAGCTTGGATGAACCAGACAAGAACCAAACCTACATCCTTAACTGCCACAGTGTTTTGCGCAGCTAGATCACAGAGCGTATCCTCTAGTGGCAGGATTTACCGTCCAAAACCTTGATGGCGCTTATTCACAATATAAAATGGCTAATCCAGAAGGAGTCGAATATGGAAACGAGTATCAGCATGGCTGACTTTTATGAAAAATACCTAAATGAAAATCTAAACCTTATCGATGTACGTGAAGTGCATGAATTCCAAGCAGGACATGCACCAGGTGCTAAAAATCTGCCTTTAAGTACCTTGGAGCAAGGTTACAAAGAACTCAAACCTGACCAGGAATATCATGTCATCTGTCAAGGTGGAGTCCGTTCCGCATCTGCTTGTGAATTTCTAAGCGCCCAAGGCCTCACCGTTATCAATGTAGAAGGTGGTATGAATGCTTGGCCCGGTCAAGTAGAATAAGCAAAAAACCGATTAAGAAACTTAATCGGTTTTTTCATTTCTGCAACCCGCTGATATAGGGCTCGTAGCCCATCGCTTTTAAAAAAGAAGCACATTGACGGCATCTAAAAAGAGGTTGCTCGTTGGTATCGGGGGGACTCATCCGTTTGGCCGACATGATTTCTTTATCGAAATAGACTTAAATGCCTTTGTCTGCATTGTTTAGCAATAGCAAATTAGTTTATTTTCGTTTAATCAGGTATCGGATGGCCTTTTCTAGGCGTTCCTTTTGAGCCTCGGGGTCGTCTAGTGGTTGGTTGATACAGTCAGTGAGATTTTCAGTAATGATCATCTCAATCACGCGCTCAACGCTAGATTTCACTGCTGTCAACTGCGTAACAATATCTGCGCAGTCACGATCTTCTTCAATCATCTTTTGAATCCCACGCAACTGACCCTCTGAACGTTTCAGGCGTGTTATATACTTTGAGTTTGTCATTAATTTATCCTTGGTCACTTTTTCTTCATTATATCTCGAATAAGGGGCTTTGTCAAAATTCACTTCCTGTCTGTATTTGTAGGAGGCAACCTTTTCTCTGTATCAGAAAGAAAAGATTGATAAGCACGGAAATGGAAAAGAAACTCTGTCCTCCTTGAAGCTTGATGGGAAGTCACGTTTCCTTTCAACCAACTGACCTTTATGCGTATATCTTGGACAAATTGGACAAAAAGGCTAGGATCACTATCCCATAGACTATAACTAGAGCCAGCCCAAATCCGATACCAAACCACTTGTAAAACTTGTCCATTCCGCTGTAACGTTCGACATAGGCCCTGGTCGGCTTGTCTGGATCATACCAGACCGTCAGTTCCGAATGAAGGGGGAAATGGGTCTGCATCAAGCGTTTGAAGGAAACAAAGGAGTTGCTGTAACGAGTGATCGAAGGCGCCAGCATATCTTCTCTTGTATAGTCCTTTAAAAATTTAGTAGTCCCCCACGGAATTGTGACCGTTTTAAACATAAAATACTGCAAGGTTTTCTTATAAGCAATCCCATCCACCGTGTATTCGACGATAGGTGGATACCCCTCACGAAAACGGCTATAGCCGATAACCGTTCCCTGTACGGATGACTTGGCAAGGCGGACCAACTTCTGATCCCGAAGATAGAGGAAAAGAAAGGTCCCACACACAAATACAAAAGATAGGAAGATGACGATTGTCCCAACTATCAAACCAATCACTTCTTTATTCATATGAACTCCTCCTGTTATTCTATAGAGTAAAATCTCAAAGAAGGAACTCGTTCAGAAACGACATCGAATCCCTCGAGTCTACTCTTCGGAGTTTTCTTTTGACTGTTTTTCTCTCAAATCTTTTACAGATTTCGATATGATATCTCTCACCTGTTCGTCAGTAAGTCCTGGAATCTGGTAATAGGGATTATTGGATTCGCTTTTTGACGGCTTTGTTCCTGAACTTTCGGTTTTAGAACTTTGTTCAGTCGAAGTCGAGGATTTCGACTCTGAGGAACTAGATTCTTTGGTCTTAGAGGAACTGGACGACTCAGACTCAGAAGGCTTGGACGTTTCAGGCGTGTTAAAATCAAGTTTAGGCGGATTGTTTACTTGGACGTTCGGCTGTTTCACAGGTTTATAGAATAGCCCAAAAGACAACAGCAAGGCCGTCAAGATCCCAATACCAGCCAAGGTTCTTTTATTGGCTTCAGCCGAGGGAACCTTTACTCCCTTCGTACTGAGTATTTTCCATTCTGGATGCTCTTTTTCTATAGCTTTTTTCTGTCTCCTAAGAGGACCAAGTAGAAAATGATTAAAAGGCACAATCGTTACCATAGCCACCGTTACAAGCGGGACATAATTGGAATGACTTGATACCAGTAGAACATCGAGTATAGCGAGAAGAATGAAGAGGAAACGCCCCACAAACTTACGAACTTGATGCTCTTTTTTGATCTGCAAATATCTCTCTTGTGACATTATCATCCTCTCTTTTCTATTTCTTCATTAAATATCACTTTCCCCTGTTCATATTTTCGCACAGCTAAGAACCAGCGGATAGGGTTGTTTTGGAATAAGAAAAGGTACAACAAGGCAGGAAAGAGACCTGCTAAAGGCGAGAAAAAGATTTGTATATCAAATGCCTCTTGCTTATTGAATGAGTCAATAGTGCCCGGAATTGCAGCAGCAAATATTACTATAGTAGTCATAAAAACTAGTAGCATGACAATCATAAAAGCCAACATTTTCGCAAACGTCGCTTTTTTCTCACTAAAATTTTCCCAGAACAAATTTGAATAAACTGCTTCTTTAAACTCTTTCTTTGTTGCTCCTTGGACTCGTTTCACTCCTTTATATAAGGCGACTTCCATCATCCATATAAATCCAAATAGGATAAAGGAAAGACAAAGAATAAAAATAGGAACCATCCCACTATTATAACGAAGGCCTGAGAAAATTGGTATTGCAACAAATCCTCCGAGTAAACCTAACAAAGAGAATATAGCAATTAAAGGAGCAATCCCCCTATTCGATCTCCTAGCCCCTTCTGTATTTAACAAGGCACTCTTATCTGCTACAAGAGCCTCTTTTGTTCGCGTATTATAGTAAACGGCCTTATCACCGCTCTGTCCAATAAAAATTATTTTTCTCATATAAAATCACCACAGTTTTCACTAATCACTATAATCAGAAACTTCAATTTTATCATAGGTTGTTGATAAAACATCGCCAACCACTGGTAATGGTAATAGCGTTTCTCTCGTGTTTCTAGTTCTTCTCTTCCCTAAATAATACTTTCCCCTGCTTGTATTTTCGTACGGCTAAGAGCCAGCGGATTGGATTGTTTTGAAATAGTAGAAGAACCACGCTAATTGGGACGATCGTTGCTCCGATTGGCACCATGAACATCGACGGTTCAAACCATTCCTGTTCATAGTAGGGAATGAAGGTCCCAGGTATGGCAAAGAACACAACAATAACAAAAACAAATAGAAGAACGAGGATAACAAATAGATACAAGATGATTTTATCGACTGTTGGTTCCTTATCTGGTGACTTCCTCCAAAAAGTACTTTTTTCTACCGCTTCTTTAAACTGTTCTTCACTTGCTGGAACAAGCGACTTGGCCCCACTGTAGAACAGTTTTTCAAATCCATAAACACTTCCGATAAAAACGAAAAGGATCGCGGCTAGATGGATAGGAATCATCCACTCACTCAATCTAAAGGGCGCTATCAAGGAGCGAATCCAAATACTGATGATAGCAACTAGCAAGAAAGCAAAGAAGAGAAGCCAAGGCCACTTGGATTTCTTTGAACTGATAGCACCATCAGTGTCTGAAACGGTGCTAGATTCTGTCGTTAGAGCCTCTCTCGTCCTTGTGTTATAGTAGATGGATTGCTGGCTTCCTTGGCCTATATAAATGATTTTTCTCATCTTACGTTTCTCCCTCTTTTCCTCGGCTATCGTCCTGTAATGTCTCTATCAGCTCTTTGAACAGTCGTTTGCGCGTTTTCATCTGAAATTCATAGACAATATAAACAAGTGAAAAAATCCCTAACATATACATCATCAAGAACAGAAAATCAGAGTAGGTAAAATAACGATAGATGGAAAACAGAATCATGAGAAAACAAAAAACCTCAACTAGGACTGTCCATCTAGATTTTCTTCTAAGTGTTTTAATATTGGCTTTTGTTAACCGAACTTTTCTAAATCTATCTGTCTTCATTTTACGTCGGGTAGATTTGGCAAGAAGAATTGTTCCGAAAATCAAAAACAGAGACATCAAGATAAAGAAAAGCAGATTGAAAGGTGAGGAGACATCTCCAAAGGTTTGGTTGAGCAACTTCGACAGCCGTTGCAAGGAAAAGACTGCAATAGGAGCTGCAATGGCTGAATAATTCATGCCTTGTTTTACTTCATAGAATACTTGATTCCTCAGATCATAATAAATAAAATAGTCCTCCAGAGGGCCCATACTGATTAAATTTTTTACACTTGTGTCCATCTTATTACCATTTCCTAAACTCAAAACAGAATCCTACTTTCTCTTAAAAGCATCGTGACAACGATTGCCAGCATTCTAGCCGATTTTGGGTGTTTGCCTTCCTAGAGAAAGAAAAGTTTATTAGTATTATAGCATGAACCCCCAGAAAAGGGAAAATATCCCCGGCAGATACCTTTGCTAGATCCAAGAAAGGTTTCGTCATTTCATAAAAAAGCGAACAAGTCCGCATTCTAAAAACAGAATGCGAGCTTGTCCGCCTTTTCCTATGTCTCTAAAATAAATAATGTGTTTTCCTCGTTTCATCGTGCCAATCGAATGCGGGTCACAATCCCGTCTGGGTCTACAAGATCCACCTCACTCGAATGTAGCCATTTGATCGGTGCCTCTAGCTCTTGTGCTTGCTGAACGATAGCTAAGAGTTCTTCCTTGCTTTCGACCTCAAGGACGTAGTAGGACAAGCCTGGCAAGCCTTGCTCACGCGGAGCCAGACCTTTTCCAGCCCATTCGTTAACAGCCAGGTGGTGATGGTACTGACCAGCCGCTATCCAACTAGCACTAGGAATGCTAAATTTATCTTCTAACCCTAACACCTTTTGATAAAACTGACTCGCCGCACGACTATCCTTCACCGATAGATGGATATGCCCCATTCTCGTCCCTTCAGCTAGGACAAAGGGATCTACCTTTTCCCCTAACTCATAGATGTCCTGTGCTGCAAGGGCTTCGGTCACACCGATAATGCGACCATCTTCTCGAATATCCCATGAAGAAACTGGTTTATCACGGTAGAGTTCAATGCCATTTCCTTCCAAATCCTCTAGATAAAGGGCCTCGCTGTATCCATGATCTGCACCCCCGACCAGAGGAATGCGTAAATCACTTAGGTGTTTTAAGACATCTGCCAAGGCTTTTCGTGTTGGCAACAAAATCGCCAGATGGTAGAGCCCATAATGATCCCTTACTTCCCCCGCCTTTTCTGCCTGAATCAAATGAACCAAGGCTGTTCGATCAAGTCCCAAAATCGCTTCTGTCTCTGTTTGAGATAAAATCTCCAAGCCAATAATCTGGTGATAAAAAGCCGTTTGACTCTTCAAATCCTTGACATTTAAAACCACTTCGGCTAGGTAAATGTGGCTTTGGTATGCATAAGTCATCGGGGTGTCTCCTTTTTGTTGTAACTTTATATATTACATCAATTATACACTATTGAGATAAAATGTCAACGAAGACAACTCAAAAGAGCTGGAAACCAGCTCTTCTTTTTATTTTACAACAAGCTCGTAGCGAGTTTTGCTGGTGAAAGTTTCCCCTGCTTTGAGAATAACTTGGTCTTTGAGGTTGCTGTGAATGGCATCTGGTAAAGCTTGCGCTTCAAGGGCAATCCCATTGTGCTGTACCATTGGCTGACCAGCTATGATGACACTCTCATCCACAAAGTTTGCTGTGTAGACCACAAAGCAAGGGGCCTCTGTCTTGAAAAGTAGGAAACGACCTGAGTTTTGGTCATAAAGGAAACCAGCATTGTCATGACCTGCAGGAAGAGCAAATGGGTGATCCAAACCAGATACCAACTGGATTTGCTCATCGTCCTCTGCAAAGATATCCTTCAACAAACTACCATTGTAGATGTGTTTCACCACATCGCGATCAGCATCTGGAGTCTTAGCCGGAACACCGTCGGGAGCGATTGGGTAAATGCCCTCCGTATTTAGCTGAAAGACATGGCGGTCAATTGTCTGCGTAAAATCACCAGACAAGTTGAAGTAGCTATGATTAGTTGGATTGACAAGCGTATCCTGATCTGTCGTCACCTTATAGCTGATTTCGTAGGCACCAGTTTCTTCCAAGTGATAGCTAATCCAGATCTTGAGATTGCCAGGGAATCCTCCTGTCCCATCTGTACGCTCTGTGTAGAGGGTCAAGCCATGGTCGCTCACCTCTACCAATTCAAACAAGCTTGAATCCCAACCTGTTGAACCACTGTGGTTACAGTTGCTAGCGTTGTTGACTTCAAGTTTATAGGTCTGACTATTAAGTTCAAATGTCGCACCTGCGATACGGCCCGCTACAGGACCTACACTTGCTCCATGCTTGGGACTATTGCCTACGTAGCTAGCAAAATCATCAAAGTCCAAGATCACATTGGCAAAGTTTCCAGCCTTGTCGGGTGTGACATAGCGCAAGATGGTCGCACCATAGGTCATTATTTCTAGTTGGTAGCCACTGTCAGTCTCAAAGCGATAGGCCAAGACATCCTTGCCCTCATGATTTCCAAATACACGCTCTGTGTATGCTTTCATTCTTCTCTCCTTTGATCTATTTCTCTTAAGTAAACAAACCATAGAGAGTGTATTTACCATCTATGGTTGTAGTTTTTATTTTCAAAATCCTTTGTCAGAAAACCTTAAGTATCTTCTTAACAAAAGGGAATTCTTCTATTCTTATTTTATGCTTCTACACGTTCAGTCCATGAAGTTGCTGTTGTTTGAAGAACCTTGTTGAGTTCGTCAATGTTCTCAAAACCTGTTGTACGCAACCATTCACGAGCTGCTGCTTCACCATCTTTGATGTAAGCTTCAACTGATCCAGCCCATGTTGCACGTCCACAAAGAACGCCGTTAAAGTTTGCGCCTGATTCGTGGGCAAAGACAAGGGTTTCTTGGAAGAGTTTAGCTGATACGCCCGCACTCAAGTAGATGTATGGCAAGTTCGTTGCTTCATCTTGAGCTTTGAAGAAGGCTGCTGCTTCTTCACGTGTATGCACGATTTCTCCATCACCAAAGCCTTCAACGTATTTGACGTTGACTGGAACTTCCGCTTTCAAAACATCGATGTTGAAGCGTGGGTCTGAGAAGACCTTCATAGCACCGATAACCTTGTGTGGTTTCACTTTTGCGTATTCTGCAGAACCTGCATCAGCGATTTTTTCATCGTAAGCGAGGATTTCAAGGAAGAATGGAATGTCTTCCGCCACACACTCGGAACCGATGCGTTCGATGTAGGCTTGTTTTTGTTGGTTGAGTTCGTCAGAACTGTCTACATCGTAGTAAAGCAAGAATTTGACTGCATCCGCACCTTGTTCTTTAATGCGTTTTGCAGACCAAACATCCAAGCAGTCAGGCAAGCGTTTGGTGCTTGTTGTGTCGTAACCAGTTTTCTCATAAGCAAGGAGAAGACCAGCATTTGGATCAAGCGCTTTTGTAGCTGGAAGACCATACTCAGGGTCAAGGAGCATAGATGATGCGTATTTTGTCAATTCATCTGCTACCAAGACTTTAAGTTCTTCCATTTGAGCCACTGTTGGCTCTTCCGTTTGGTATTGAGCCATAAGGCGTTTCAAAGCACCACGTTGGTCAAAGGCAAGGGCTGAGATAATGCCGTTCTCGTCAGAGAGTTTTTGCAAGCAAGCTACTTTATTGGGACTTAATTGTAATTTACTCATAGACACTTCCTTATTTTTGATAGTCATGAATGATCACACCTTGTACCACACGGTTTACGGTACCTGTAGGAGACGGTGTATCTGGTTTATTTTTCACCTTGAGTGAAGTCAATAGGGCAAAGAGTTGGGCATAAACGATGTAAGGGAAGACACGGTAAATATCATTCAAGACACCGCCACAACCAAGGGCCACTTCCTTGATATTTTCAAGACCAAAGGCTTGATCACTCAAGAGCACAACACGACGAGCAATCTGGTCACCAGCCACTTCACGAACCAAGTCCAAGTCATACTTGCGAGTGTAGTCTGTCGTTGTACCAAAGACCAAAACAACTGTATCTTCGTTGATCAGTGATTTTGGACCGTGACGGAAGCCAACTGGGCTTTCATACATAGTCGCCACCTGACCAGCTGTTAGTTCCAAAATCTTGAGCTGAGCTTCATGAGCAAGCCCAAAGAAAGGACCAGCGCCCAGGTAGATAACACGGTTAAAGTCAAGGTCAACCAGTTCTTTAACATCTGCTGCATTGTCTAGAACTTTACGCGCAAGGCTAGACACAACTTCAAAACGTTGAGCTTTCACAGCAAATTCTGTAGGATCAAAGACCAAGAGAGCTGTTAGCATCATAGACGTAAAGCTAGAAGTCATGGCAAATCCAGCGTCATTGGAAGCAGCTGGTTGCAAGAGCAAGAGATTACGGTCATCGCCATGAGCTTGAAGAGCCAATTTCCCTTCTGCAGCACATGTAATGGTCACTTGATAGAGGTCATCAACCAAGGCTTTAGCCAAATCAACGGTTGCCACACTTTCAGGTGAATTACCGCTACGAGCAAAGGATACAAGGACAGTTGCCACATCTTTTTTCAGATAGGTTTCTGGATTGGCAACAATATCTGTTGTCGCAATAGAATTGAAATTCCATTTGCGCTCGTCATAGACTTCCTTAAAGTAAGGCACCAAGGTATCTCCCACATAAGCAGAAGTCCCAGCACCTGTCAAGATAACCTTAATATAGTCATGTCTATCAGCGATATCTTGCAGAAAGGCTGCAATTTCTTCACATTTCGCTTGATAGGCTTCAAAAGCTTCTTTCCATACATCAGGCTGTTGGTAGATTTCACGAGTCGTGATTTCTGCACCCAGTTCAAGTAATTCTTCTTTTGTGTAATTTAGCATAGAGTTCCTCTAATCTATTATTGTTTCATTCCTATTGAAAATATGGGAATGGGATTTACTCCCATTCCCATGTATATTCTATATAAGATGCTCTAAGTCACATCTTATTCATCTTCGTCATCATCAAAGCCCGCTAACAAATCATTGACTTTCACAATGCTTTCTGCAGCACGGCTCTTGTAGTCCGCATCTGCACCTGTAAGGCTTGCATTGATAAATTCAATCACCATTGGAAGATTCATCCCTGCGTAGAGTTCAATGTCGCGACCTTCCATGATCAAACGGCTTACCACGTTACATGGTGTTCCACCGAGAAGGTCCGCAAAGACTAGGAAATCATCCAATCCTTCGATAGCAGCTTCAAATTTTGCAGTAAATTCTTCTGGGCCATCTTCTGGAAGAAGAGCCACTGCATGAATGTTGTCCTGTGGACCCATGATCATTTCCGTGCTACCTTTAAGTTCTTCACAGAAACGACCATGACTCACCAAAATTAATGATTTGCTCATAAATTATGCGCCCATTCCAAGCAAGAATTTACCGATGAATGAAAGACCTACTGCAAGAACGATAATGATACCGATCGCTTTAGTAGAGTTCATACCTTTCTTACCAAGCAACCAGAAGATAAAGGCAGTAAAGATTGCTGGAAGCAAGCGTGGGAAGATTGAGTTCAAGATGTCTTGGAAGTCAATCATCTTTTCACCGATTGGCAATTTGTAAGAAATGTCAAAGTTGATCATTGTTGCTACAAGAGCACCCATCATGAAGACACCAAGTACAGATGCAGCATCAATCAAAGCTGTCAAGGTACTTTGCATGTTGTTGATAAGGTTAACCCCTTCTTTGTAGGCAAATTCCAATTGTTTCCAACGGAAGATGTCATAAGCAACTGCAACTGCGATCCAAAGGAAGATACCCCATGGTTGGCCAGCGATAGCCATAGTTGCTGCGATAGATCCCATGATAGCAGGTACAAGTGAACCAAAGATAGTATCTCCAAGAGGAGCGAATGGTCCCATCAAACCTGTCTTGATACCGTTAACGGCATCTTTTGAACCCACACCATCTTTTTCTTCCATGGCAAGGTCAAAACCAGCGATAATTGTGTGGAAGAATGGTGAAGTATTGAAGAATTGAGTATGAACTTTCATCATTTCTTTCAATTCAGGAGTTCCATCCCCATACATTTTACGCAATTGAGGCAAGATCATGTAAAGGTAACCAGAAGCTTGCATACGCTCGTAGTTCCATCCCAATTGGAAAGTGAACAAGCTACGTTTGTTAATTTGATTAAAATCTTCTTTTGTTAATTTGTAATTAGAATTCGTCATCTTCAATTTCCCCACTTTCTGATGGTGTAGAAGGTGCTGCTACAGCTACTTTTTGGCTGTTCTTAAAGTGAACAACTGCAAGGAAGATACCTACGATAGAGATACCGATCATAGACAAACCTTTGAAGTTGTTAGCAAAGCCAATCTTTTCAGCAACATCAGCAGGAAGAGTACCAAGGATACCCGCAACAGCTCCACCAAGACCTGTTACATATGAGTAAAGAACAGTCAACATAGCTGTCAAACCGAATCCCATTGCAAGGTAGTGAAGGTTACGTTTAACTGGAAGGTAACGAAGCAAGATTGCAAATCCAAGACCTGGAAGCATACGACCTGCAAGTGTCAAACCGTCTGCAACCCATTGGTATTCTTTAACAAGGTTTACAACACCTTGTACGAATTCTCCACCAAAAGCAAGAGCGAAGAATACTGGAAGAGCACGAGAAAGAGCCCATGGAAGCGCACCAAGTAGGTAGTTGCGTTCGATACCATTGTAGTCAAAGCGTTCGATCGCAGCATCAATACGGTGTGCAAAGAAAGTAGTTGTCATACGTCCAAGAACGTCGAAGTATGTCAAAAGTGCCGCTACTGGTACAGCGATTGTTGTAATCGCAAGGTCTGTATCAATACCTTGAGAGATAGAGAATGCTGTTGCAAGAACCGCACCAGAAGTTGCGTCGATACGAGAAGCACCACCGAAGGTACCAACCCCGAGAACGAACAACTGCAAGCTACCA
Organism: Streptococcus oralis; assembly: GCA_963554735.1. Classification (GTDB taxonomy): domain Bacteria; phylum Bacillota; class Bacilli; order Lactobacillales; family Streptococcaceae; genus Streptococcus; species Streptococcus oralis_CX. The sequence goes on along the minus strand of CAUVSV010000008.1, from coordinate 32,539 downwards.
CCGATAAACAAACCAGTTGTCACATCTCCCATGATCAAACCAGTAATGAAACCAGCGAATACAGGGGAACCTGCAGATGAAACGATTGTCAACTCATCACAGATTTGATAAGCTGAGTACAAAGTGAGAAGTAAAATTTGCCACCATTGTATCATAACAATGACCTCCTAAAAATTTTTTCCTATTTTAATAAGCTCAAAAAGTCTGAAACTGGATCATTTGGAACCATTTGAGCAGTGAGTTTCACACCTTTTTCTGCTAGTTTGTGGAAATCTTCCACATCCTTGTCTACCACGTTGATAGAACGTGTGATAGAGCGAGTTTCTGGTGTTTGAGACATATTGCCGACGTTGAGTGTTTCAAGCGGAACACCTGCTTCGACCAAACCAAGGAAACGGTCTGGTTTACGTGCAACGATAAAGAGACGTTGGCTATCGTATTTACCAGCAAGGATATTTGCTGCTGCTTTCTCAACTGGCAAGATACTGAGTTTCACACCTGGTGGTGTCGCAAGTTTCAAACCACTCTTTTCAATATCGTTGTTAACAACTTCGTCGTCTACAACCATAATGCGTGAAACATTTAGTTTTCCAGCCCAAAGATTGGCTACTTGACCGTGGATCAAACGTCCATCGATACGGCATCCTACAATTGTCATAAGTTTTCCCCCTTTATGTGTTTTAGTGTAGGTTTACGAGTTAAATGAATCTCTTCTTTATATTCGCCCTCAGTTTCAAAGATGATGATGCGGTTAGCACCTTCCTTGAGATAACTATGAGGGATATAAAGTGAGAGGGTCGGGCCGACGTTCCAGAAACGCCCTAGGTGACGCCCGTTGACAAAGGCAACTCCCTTACCAAACTCAGACAAGTCTAAGTAGGTATCCTTCGGCTCTTCAACAGTAAAGTCGAAAGCGTAAAAGGCTGGTTGTCCTTCTGTCCATCCTTTTGAAAAATCAATCTTCTCAGGATTATCCAGTGGCAGTGGATATTGTTTCCAATTCAGTAAGAAATGTAGATCCTTGCAGACACCTGTTCGAATTCCTTTACGTTGCGTATCTGCCAAGAACTTATGACCGTAGTTGACACGCCCCATATTTTCAATCAAGATGTCAATCTCTGAAAAGCCTTCTCGATTGCCCTGACAGTAGATATCTTCACCAATCTCTGTCTGGTATTGAGTAGCAATCCATTGACCATCTACAAAGAGTTGAGCTCGGTCACGTCCATCGATGATACGGAGACGTTCCTCTTCTGCATCCCAACTTGCCTCAGTGCGGTAGAGAAGGTAGCCATAGCTTTGACCAAGTTCTTCCATCGCTTTTGGATAGAGGCTTTCAGTTGGACTAGAGAGACTATCCAGGGTTTCAAACAAGGAAACTTTTTCGACCAATGGAATGGACCCTATCTCCATGCTTTCCTTATAGAGTGGTTCCAACTGTGGATACTCTGGGAAGTGGGTTGCCATCATCTTCTTGACTGCTAGGTATTTAGCAGTTGGATTTCCTTCTTCATCCAGAAGGGCATCATAGTCGTAAGATGTGACTTGTGGCAAATCCAGAGTTCCTCGAGCCGAGCAACCATTCATGAAACCAAAGTTTGTACCACCATGGAACATGTAAAGGTTGATAGAGCCTTGCTCCAATACCTCTCGAACAGCTTCTGCCAATTCTTTAGGATCACGAGTGATGATGGGTTCTTTCCAACGGTTGAACCAACCATCCCAGAATTCCATACACATGAGGGGCCATTTCTTGCCATGCTCATCAAAGAATTCCTGCATCTGTGAAAAGTTGTACGGAGCTTTAGAACCGAAGTTTCCTGTCACAAAGAGATCGTCTTCGATCAAGGTTCCGGCTTTCAGAGTAGCCCTCCATGGGCCATCTGAAGTAAAGAGTGGGCAATCAATCCCTCGGTCTTCCATCAATTTCCGAATTGCTCGTAGATAAGACTTATCTTCTCCATAAGAGCCATATTCATTTTCGACTTGCATCATAAGAATGTTTCCACCATTATCCAACAAGCGAGGCACAAGCCTTGGCAATAATTGGTCATAATAGCGAGCAACAGCCTCGATGTAGGCCGGGTCGGACGAGCGAATTCGCATGTCCTTTGTCAAGAGCCAAGCCGGCAAGCCACCAAATTCCCATTCCGCACAGATAAATGGAGACGGGCGTACAATGGCATAGAGACCTAGATCTTGTGCAATTTGAAGAAATCTCTCCAAATTTCTGGCACCTTCAAAATCAAACTCCCCTTCAACAGGTTCGTGTAAATTCCAAGCCACATAGGTCTCGACTGTATTAAAGCCAAGCGCCTTTAAGTTATAGAGAGAATGATACCAATCCTCTGCTGGAATCCTAAAATAATGAATGGCGCCGGACAAAATCTTGAACGGTTTTCCGTCTAAATAGAAATCGTCCTCAATTTTAAATCTGGTCATGTTATTACCTCTGACGAATTAAGTTTGCGCTTTCATTTATTATAATATTAACTATAATCAAATCTTTTGCATTTGTCAATAGGTTTTAGAAAATTATTTAAAATTTTTCTATTTTTTTACTTACCGTTTACCGAAATTATCTAAAAATAGCATGAAAACGATCTTTTTATGTATGATAATTCACAAGAACATCAAATGAATTTTTTTACATGTAAAATAACATTTTTAGTCTATTATTTTAATTTTTTGACCTTAATACTACTCTTTTCTTTATATTTGTGGTAAAATCAAAATTGGAGAAAGAGAATCGAGGTGAAATTTATGGCTATTCCTAAATACCAATATATTAAAGATGAATTAAAAAACAAAATCATCTCTGGTCAATTTGCAAGTGGAGATAAATTTTATACAGAAGCCGAATTGATCGCGATGTACGATGTGAGTTCAATCACAGTTGTTCGTGCCTTGAATGACCTTGCTAAAGACGGCTACATTGTCCGCCAACAAGGTAAAGGTACTTTCGTTTCACGTGCCCGTAAGCACAAACTCGTTGAGTTTTCAGATGTCGAAATCTTTGAAACAAAAGACGATAAAGTTACTGTCCTTTCTATCGAGCGCGGAAACAAACTTGAATATTTAGATAAACTTGGACTACGTGGAGATCAATTCTACTATAAGATTGAACGTATTCGTCAGACAAACGATGTGACATACATCTACCACACATCTTATATTCCTGAGCAATACATCAATGCCAACTATCCAAATCTTGACTATTATAGCTCTATCTATACACGTTTCAAATTGGATTACCGCATTCACATGAGTGATGAACATTTTGAGGAAATCAACGAAATCGCATTCCCAACTCCAGAGCATGCTGCTTCTGTACTCGGAATCGATACACAATTCCCAACTGTCTTCCAAACGAAGACTACAAAACTTGAGGCCACTGGCCAAGTCCTTGCCTATAGTGAAACTTATAAGCGAGCAGACTACTACAAAATCAAATTCATCTCATGTAACCGAGGTCATTAAGAAAAAGCCTGAGCCTAGCTCAGGCTTTTTCTATATTCATTATAGCACGAGAAAGAAGTTGTGAAAACGCTATGAAGGGCTCTTATTTAATTAGTAGCATTTTTACTAAAAACAAGGTAAAATTTCGTTTGGTTTTTCCTCTGTTTTATCCCTCATTAGCAAATTTCTCCTAAATCTTATGATTTCCTCCATTTATTATAGTTCTTATATAAACCCACTTGACATTTTACTCCTTAGATAATAAAATAAAATTGGTTTTATGTAAACGCTATCATATATGATAATAACAAGGAGGTTTTGTCATGAAACTAGAAAAGAAACAGCGCTTCTCCATCCGTAAATACGCGGTTGGGGCAGCTTCTGTACTTATAGGATTTGCTTTTAGCGCCCAAGTCGTATCTGCCGACGGGATTACTCCAGCTCCAACAGCTGAAGAAACTGTTCAAACTATTCAGGAGAGTCCGCGAGCAACCGAAGAACCTGTAGACTCTAAGGTTCCAGAAAAACTGGAAGAAAAGGCTGACAAACCTGTAAAAGAGGAGGTCAAAGAAGACAAGGAGGCTCCTCGAACAGTTGCTCCAAAAACAGAAGAGTCAAGCGCACCAGTAGTGACAGAAAATGCTAGTCCAACTCCTACTGCCGAGAAAGAAAGCCCTGCCCCAGCTGAAACTCCTGCCGAAAGTACTCCTTCCGAAAAGAAAAATGAAGCCGTCACACCTGCAGTAGCCACTCCTAGCACGGAACGAGCAGCTCAAGTAAATGAAAAACTGGCAAAACGAAAAATGATCTCAATCGACGCTGGACGCAAGTACTTCTCTCCAGACCAACTAAAAGAAATCATCGACAAAGCCAAACACTACGGTTATACTGATCTTCATCTACTAGTTGGAAATGACGGCATGCGTTTTATGTTAGACGACATGACGATCACAGCCAATGGCAAAACCTATGCAAGTGACGATGTCAAACGTGCACTCGAAAACGGAACCGATGCCTACTACAAGGATCCAAACGGCAACCATTTGACAGAAAGTCAGATGACGGACTTGATCAACTATGCTAAAAACAAAGGCATTGGTCTCATCCCAACTGTAAATAGCCCTGGCCACATGGATGCGATTTTGCATGCCATGAAAGAACTAGGTATCCAAAAACCGAACTTCAACTACTTTGGCAAGGAATCTGCTCGTACCGTTGACCTTGATAACAAAGAAGCGGTTGCATTTACCAAAGCTCTGATCGAAAAGTATGCTGCTTACTTCGCTGGCAAAACTGACATCTTCAATATCGGACTAGACGAGTACGCCAATGATGCTACAAACGCCAAAGGCTGGAGCGTTCTTCAAGCCTATAAATGGTATCCAGAAGATGGATTCCCTGACAAGGGTTATGATAAATTTATCGCCTACGCCAACGACCTTGCTCGCATCGTCAAATCTCACGGCCTCAAACCAATGGCTTTTAACGACGGTATCTACTACAATAGCGACACTAGCTTTGGAACCTTTGACAAAGACATCATCGTTTCTATGTGGACTGGTGGATGGGGCGGATACGACGTCGCTTCTTCTAAACTTCTAGTTGAAAAAGGCCACCAAATCCTTAATACCAACGATGCTTGGTACTACGTCCTCGGACGAAATGCCGATGGCCAAGGCTGGTACAACCTCGACCAAGGACTCAATGGTATCAAGAACACTCCAATCACTTCTGTACCAAAATCTGATGGGGCTACTATCCCGTTCATCGGGGGTATGGTAGCTGCTTGGGCGGATACCCCATCTGCACGCTATTCACCATCACGCCTCTTCAAACTCATGCGTAGCTTCGCAAATGCCAATGCTGAATACTTCGCAGCTGACTATGAGTCTGCTGAGCAAGCTCTGAAAGAAGTACCAACAGACCTTAACCGCTATACTGCAGAAAGTGTCGCAGCTGTAAAAGAAGCTGAAAAAGCTATTCGCTCACTCGATAGCAACCTCAGCCGTGCCCAACAAGACACCATTGACCAAGCAATCGCAAAACTCCAAGAAGCTGTAAGCAATTTGACCTTCACACCAGAAGCTCAAAAAGAAGAAGACGCGAAACGTGAAGTTGAAAAACTTGCCAAGAACAAGGTAATCTCTATCGATGCTGGACGTAAGTACTTCACACTTGACCAACTCAAACGCATCGTAGACAAGGCGAGCGAACTCGGCTACTCTGATGTGCATCTTCTCCTAGGAAATGATGGACTTCGCTTCCTCCTTGATGACATGACCATCACAGCTAACGGAAAAACTTATGCAAGTGACGACGTCAAAAAGGCCATCATCGAAGGAACAAAAGCTTACTACGATGATCCAAACGGAACCACTCTTAGTCAAGCTGAAATCACTGAATTGATCGAGTACGCAAAATCAAAAGGCCTCGGACTCATCCCAGCGATCAACAGCCCAGGTCACATGGATGCCATGCTCGTCGCTATGGAAAAACTTGGAATCAAGAATCCTCAAGCCAACTTTGACAAGGTATCCAAAACAACCATGGACCTTGAAAACGAAGAGGCGATGAACTTTGTCAAAGCCCTCATCGGCAAGTACATGGACTTCTTTGCAGGCAAAACTAAGATCTTCAACTACGGTACAGACGAATATGCCAATGATGCTACCAACGCGCAAGGCTGGTACTACCTCAAATGGTATGGACTCTATGGCAAGTTTGCTGAGTACTCTAACACTCTTGCTGCTATGGCCAAAGAAAGAGGCCTTCAACCAATGGCCTTCAACGATGGTTTCTACTACGAGGACAAGGATGATGTTGAGTTTGACAAGGATGTCATCATCTCTTACTGGTCTAAGGGATGGTGGGGTTACAACCTTGCATCTCCTCAGTACCTGGCAAGCAAAGGCTACAAATTCCTTAACACCAACGGAGACTGGTACTACATTCTCGGCCAGAAACCTGAAGATGGTGGTGGTTTCCTCAAAAAAGCAATTGAAAATACTAAAAAAACACCATTTAACCAGCTCGCATCTACCAAGTATCCTGAGGTAGACCTTCCAACAGTTGGAAGCATGCTTGCCATCTGGGCAGACAAACCAAGTGCTGAGTACAAGGAAGAAGAAATCTTTGAACTCATGACTGCCTTTGCAGACCATAACAAAGACTACTTCCGCGCTAACTACAATGCACTCCGTGAGGAACTTGCTCAAATCCCTGCAAACTTGGATGGATACAGCAAGGAGAGCTTGGAGGCCCTAAATGCAGCTAAAGAAGCTCTCAACTACAACCTCAATCGTAACAAACAAGCCGAGTTAGACGCTCTCGTAGCCAAACTCAAAGCAGCCCGCCTAGACCTCAAACCAGCAGCAACCCACTCAGGAAGCCTCGATGAAAACGAACTAGCTGCCAATGTTGAAACCAAACCGGAACTCATCACAAGAGCAGAAAAGATTCCATTTGAGGTCATCAAGAAGGAAAATCCAAATCTCCCAGCTGGTCAGGAAAAGATCATCACACCAGGTGTAGAGGGCGAACGCACTCATTACATATCTGTCCTTACTGAAAATGGGAAACAAACAGAAACGGTTCTAGATAGCCAAGTAACCAAAGAACCTGTGACCCAAGTGGTTGAAATCGGTGCCCCTATTACTCACAAAGGGGATGAAAGTGGCCTTGCTCCAGCTGCCGAAGCGAAACCAAGACTAGATATCCAAGAAGAAGATATTCCGCTCACTACCGTGACACGTGAAAATCCACTCTTGCTCAAAGGGAAGACTCAAGTCGTTACTAAAGGCGCTAACGGCCGTCGCAGTCATTACTACTCTGTGAGCACTAGTGCTGACGGTAAGGAAGTGAAAACTCTTGTAGATAGCCTTGTGACTCAAGAAGCAGTGACCCAAGTTATTGAAGTCGGAACCCTTGTAACCCATGTAGGAGACGAACACGGTCTTGCTCCAGCCGCAGAAACAAAACCGAGACTGGATATCCAAGAGGAAGAAATTCCATTCACTACTGTGACACGTGAAAATCCTCAATTGCCAAAAGGACAAACGCAAGTTGTTACTAAAGGAGCTAACGGCCACCGTACTGCCTTCTACTCTGTGAACACTACTGCTGATGGAAAAGAAGAAAGAACGCTTGTCAATAGCGTGGTAACACAGGAAGCGGTCACTCAAGTTGTTGAAGTCGGCACTGCCGTTGAGAAAGCTGAGCAAACTGCACCAACTACTGTCAAAGCAGATGAAAAACAACTCCCTGCAACAGGAAGTCAAGACTCTGCAGGCTTGGTCGCAGCAGGACTCATGGCGACTCTAGCAGCCTACGGACTGACTAAGAGAAAAGAAGACTAAGATTCTTCTAAGAGAATACGAAAAAGCGAGATTGAATCTCGCTTTTTATTGTTAGAATTAATCACCGAGTCCGATACGTTCAAAGATATCATCCACACGTTTGGTGTAGTATGCAGGGTTGAAGATTTCGTCGATTTCTTCTTGTGTGAGGCGTGATGTCACTTCTGGATCTGCTTCGAGAAGCGGTTTGAAATCTACTTGGTTATCCCAAGAGTAGGCTGTTTTTGGTTGCACCAGGTCATAGGCTTGCTCACGGGTCATGCCTTTCTCAATCAAGGTCAACATGGCACGTTGGCTAAAGATAAGACCAAAAGTAGAGTTCATGTTGCGGATCATGTTTTCTGGGAAGACCGTCAAGTTCTTGACGATATTTCCAAAACGGTTGAGCATGTAGTCAACCAAAATGGTCGTATCTGGTGTGATGATACGTTCAGCTGATGAGTGAGAAATATCACGTTCGTGCCAGAGAGCGACGTTTTCATAAGCTGTCACCATGTGACCACGGATGACACGCGCCAAACCTGTCATGTTTTCAGAACCGATAGGGTTGCGTTTGTGAGGCATGGCTGAAGACCCTTTTTGACCTTTGGCAAAGAACTCTTCTACTTCGCGTTGCTCAGATTTTTGAAGACCACGAATTTCAGTCGCCATACGCTCGATAGAAGTTGCGATGCTGGCAAGAACTGCGAAGTACTCAGCGTGAAGGTCACGAGGAAGCACCTGTGTAGAGATTTCTTGAGCACGGATACCCAATTTGTCGCAGACGTATTGCTCTACAAATGGTGGGATGTTGGCGAAGTTCCCAACCGCACCCGAAATCTTACCGGCTTCCACACCAGCAGCCGCATGCTCGAAACGCTCGATATTGCGCTTCATTTCGCTGTACCAAGTCGCCAATTTCAGACCAAAGGTTGTCGGCTCAGCGTGTACACCGTGGGTACGCCCCATCATGATGGTGAACTTGTGCTCCTTGGCCTTATCAGCGATGATGTTGGTGAAGTTTTCAAGATCCTTACGGATGATGTCGTTGGCCTGCTTGTAAAGGTAACCATAGGCCGTATCCACCACATCAGTAGAGGTCAAACCATAGTGAACCCACTTGCGCTCTTCACCAAGCGTCTCAGAAACCGCACGTGTGAAGGCAACCACATCGTGGCGCGTCTCCTGCTCAATCTCTAAAATACGATCGATGTCAAAGTCCGCCTTTTCGCGAATCAAAGCCACATCTTCCTTAGGGATTTCCCCCAACTCAGCCCATGCCTCGTCAGCCAAGATTTCCACCTCAAGCCAAGCACGGTATTTATTTTCTTCACTCCAAATGTTCGCCATCTCAGGGCGACTATATCTTTCAATCATGTTTAATTTTCCTTTCTTTTGATGTTTCACATCAGTTAGCAACCAGCAATCACTTTACTCAAATTCCTCTTTCCCAATCCACACAGATGGAAAATGATTTAATGTATTCAAATCCGTATCTAACGGGACATCATAGATAGCTATATAGTTTTCAGGAAATTGTGCAACTAGCTCTTCATACTTAGCTTTCACTTTTTCGTGGTCGCTACTAGCATACAAGATTTCGACCACTGCTCCAGTCTTCTCTTTTTCAACAACAGCGTTAACGATGATTTGAATCATAAAAACCTCTCCTAAAGAGAAATACCCTTCCTATTGTGCATCGCGTTTACCAATATTATTGAAATAATATTTTGCCTCTTCAAAGTCCGTTGTGTTAAATTTAACATTATACCAGATATGTTTTCGTGAAATATAGTCCATAGGTGATATAGGTTCTTTAGTCTCCTTCGAAACAATAAAATATCTATTTTTATCAGAACGTAATAATAAGTGATTGCCATCATCTGTCTGATTCATTTTTATATAATTATGATAATCTGTTTGCTTAATTACACTCGGGATACTTTCAATCGGATGAACAATAAACCAAGCATCAATTAAATTTTGAAACACGATAATTATACTTACCAGAGCAAACAAGCCAAAGATATATTTTTGCCAAGTCGTCAATATATCCCAATAAATATTACCTTTCTGTATAACCGGATTACCTTTTATTAATACTAAAATTAAATAGATATAAACAAAGAAATCATACCCTAATTTTGATAAAAAAGAACCTAATCTAAGAGCAAATACACCAAAACTCCAATCATCACCATGAAGCCAACTTATATTATACTTTTCATAAATTTTATTATCAATCCATTCCACTACAAGCGCAATTATAAATAAAAATAAACTTATCTTTGCGATTGAAAAATACCAAGTTATAATAATATCCAAAACTGGCTTAAAATCATCCAATAATGATTCACTTACCAATCCTGTCAAACTACCAAACAATTCTGGATACAAGGATGTACCTAAGCATAACAAAAATAACACTGCTTTAAAATCTACTCTAGATTTTTCAAAGTATTGTTTAAGAATTTCAATAATTTTATTCATAATTTCACCTTCCTACTCCTCGAACTCTTCAACCTTATCTAGTTCATTACTAAACAAAGTCACATGCCCCATATTGTGGTTGTGCTTCGCTTCTAGTTCACCATACATATAGAGGAGGGCACTTGGATTTTCTGTGACATCTGTTACAGCCGCTTCGACGACTGCTCCAGCCTTCTCTTTTCCGACAAATGCGTTGACAATGAGTTGAATCATAGATTTTTTCCATTAAATTCTAAAAATTTTCTTCTTCCTCAAGATCTTCGTAAGCAAAAAATTCAATCGACAGTTTTATAGGACGGCTCGTTAATCCAAAACTCTTTATATAATCATAGACCTCATCATCATCGCGCGTATGCTCTATTACTAACTGATTATTTGTTATCTCTACAATATGAATACCTTCTGCATCCGGAATTTCTGGAATGACTACATCATCCGCATAAGTAAATGTTAGAGTAGTAATATCATCTTCAAATACATCATCAAATTCTTCTATCATCCTAAAAATCAATCCCTTCCCCTAATTCAACCACACTATTTAGTGCATCACTAAACAAATTTATATGCCCTAACCTACGGTTGTGCTTGTCTTCTATAATCATTTATTTACCGCCCACTCCGCCGCTTTCTCTGCATGAATCACTGTTGTGTCGTAGAGAGGCAGGTCGGTGTCGGATTGCTTGACGAGGAGACCAATCTCGGTACAACCCAAGATAACAGCTTCAGCGCCTGCTTTTTTCAAATCATCTATAACGGCAAGATAAGTCTGCTTTGAGCTTTCTTTGATGTTCCCTAGGCAAAGTTCGTCATAAATAATTCGATTGACCTCTGTAATACCAGCTTGGTCTGGAATCAGCACTTCTAACCCAGACTCTATTAATTTCTCCTTGTAAAAATCTTGAGTCATGGTGTACTTGGTTCCTAGGAGGCCGACTTTTTGAATACCGTCAGCCAACAAGGCCTGCGCAGTTGCTTGCGCAATATGCAAGATTGGAATCGTAATCTTTTCTTGTATCTGCGGAGCAACCTTGTGCATGGTGTTGGTACAAATAACGATGAAATCCGCACCAGCTTGCTCTAAGCGCTGAGCAACATCTGCCAACAGTTGACCGCTTTTCTCCCAGTCTCCGACTGCCTGATAATGCTCAATCTCTGCAAAATCAACACTGTAAAGCAGAATTTTAGCAGAATGCAAACCACCCAGCTCTTTTTTGATGGTTTCGTTAATGATTTGGTAGTAAGATGTGGTGCTTTCCCAACTCATACCACCAATCAGGCCAATAGTTTTCATAGGCTAATCAAACTCCTCCTTGCTTATCGCTACCGACGGATAGTGTGGCAAGCTACTTAGATCTGTATCCAATGGCAAGTCATAGATAGCTAGATAATTGTCTGGATATTGAATCTTTAATTCCTGATATTGGCTTTTACTTTTTCATGGTCGGCACTGGCGAAGAGCGCTCCCACAACGGCGATTTCTTTTCCTTCCTCCACAAAAGCGTTGACAATAATTTGAATCATAAACTGGTCTCCATTTAGCTTTAAAGATTATCATTTTCTGAGTCTTCATGTATAGAAAATTCAAATGAAATTCTCTCAGGATGTCTAGGCAGGCCGTAACTACTCAGATAATCCTTAACTTCCTTCACGGAACAAGAATATTCTAAGACTAGCTGATTGCCAGCTCTCTCTAAAATATGAATCCCATCTCTATCCGCAATCTCTGGAACAACCAAATCGTCCGTATAAGTCAGTGTTACGGTCGTTATTTCATCATCTAGCAATTCATCAAATTCTTCTGTCATTTCAAAAATCAATCCCCTCCCCAAACTCAACCACACTATCCGGCACATCACTAAACAAAGTCACATGTCCCATCTTGCGGTTGTGCTTCGCTTCTATTTTACCATACAGGTGGAGGTGGGCGCTGGGATTTTCTGTGACATATTTTTCAGCAGCCTCGACATGTTGGCCGAGAACATTGAGCATGACGGCTGGCGCATGCAGTTTGATAGCTGGCAATGGCGATCCTAAAACACCTAGAATATGGGTATCAAACTGGGAGAAGTCGCAGGCTTCAATCGAGTAGTGCCCAGAGTTGTGTGGACGTGGAGCAATCTCGTTGACGATAATGTCATCAGCTGTCGCAAACATTTCCACACAGAGAGTTCCAGACAAGTTGAGTTGCTCAGCGATTCGCACTGCCATGGATTTAGCCTTTTCTGCTAGACTATCCGAAACGCGAGCTGGCACAATGGTCTTGGACAGGATGTTATTGCGATGGATATTTTCCTGAACTGGGAAAACCGTCACGTCCTTGCCATTACCAGACACGATGACAGAAATCTCAAGGTCAAAGTTGACGAATTCTTCCAAGACGCAGTCTGCTGAGTCGGCTAGTGCACGGGCTTCTTCCAAGTCTGCTTCTGAGCGAATGACCTTTTGCCCATGTCCATCATAGCCACCTGTCGCAGTCTTGAGGACATAGTTTTTAGATAGATCAATATCTGCCAAGTCTTGGCTAGAAGTCACAACCTTGTAAGGTGCCACAGTGACTTGCGCCTTGTTTGAGAGGAAGTCCTTTTCAAAAATGCGATTTTGGGAGATGCGAAGCAGGTCTGTTCCTTGAGGAAGCTGACCATCCTTGATAACAGCATCCAAACCGTTGGCATCGACATTTTCAAACTCATAGGTCAGGACATCGCAACGCTCCGCCAACTGACGGAGAGCGTCCACATCGTTATAAGGTGCCACGATGATTTCCGCCACGCGAGAGGCTGGGCAATCCGCCGCAGGATCCAGCGCGATAACCTTGTGCCCCATGTAGATAGCAGAAATAGCCATCATCTGACCCAGCTGACCACCACCGATAATTCCGATTGTTTTAGATGAGCTCATTGGTAGACTCCTCTGCGATTTTTCCTTGCTCTTCTGCGAAATCAGCCAACGCTGTCGCGATAGCTTGATCCTCTACTGACAGGAGACGGAGGGCAAAGAGGGCCGCATTTGTCGCTCCTGCTTCACCGATAGCCATCGTCGCAACAGGCACGCCACCCGGCATCTGTACGATAGAGTAGAGCGAATCCACGCCACTAAGAGCGCGCGATTTGACAGGTACACCGATGACAGGAAGGGTTGTTTTGGCTGCGACCATTCCTGGCAAATGCGCGGCACCACCAGCACCTGCGATGATGACCTTTATGCCGCGACTGCGGGCTTCTTCTGCATGCTGAAACATGAGGTCAGGCGTGCGATGGGCAGAGACGACTTTCTTTTCGTAGGCTACACCGAAGCGGTCTAGGATTTCGGCGGCTTTTTGCATGGTTGCCCAGTCGGATTTGGAGCCCATGATGATGGAAATTACTGGTTTAGTCATAATATTCCTTTTCTTTCCTTTCTTTTTTCAATCACCTTAAGTTGTGAGGGACGGCAGCAGCCACCAAAGGTGTCTCGTGCCTAAATCGGAAGCCCAAAGTCTTCCGATTTCCCTGAACGATTGGCTTATAAGCAATCGTTCTTTCACAACGGCGGTGATTGCTCTATATCAGCTCGCTAATGCTCGCAAATCAAACGACCATTAGCGTATTTGGCGACTTCGTCGCGTTATTCTTATATCTTTACTTAATAGCCTTGCTTCCGATATCTGTTCGGTAAAAGAGACCTTCTGTGTTTTGTTGGGAGAGTTCTTGATAGATGGTATCTTGGGCGTCTTTGACGGTGTCTGCTGTGGTGACGAGCATATAGACACGTCCGCCATTTGATAGCAATGCTCTGCTATTTTCCGCAAACTTAGCCCCTGCGTAGTAGGTGATGATGTCGCCATCGGTTTTGGCTGGCAACTTGACACCCTTTTCGTAGTCTAGCGGGTAGCCCTTGGATGCGACAACCACGCCCAGAGTCACACCCTTATCCGTCCAAGTGATGTTCGGCTCCTTGCTATCGAGGATATCCGTGATATTTTGTGCAAAATCGGAGGTCAGACGAGGCAAAATAATCTGAGTTTCTGGATCTCCAAAACGAGCGTTAAACTCGATCACCTTAGGGCCATCTGCTGTCAAGATAAGACCAGCGTAAAGGACACCAAGATACGGACGACCTTCTTTGATCATCCCTTCAAGAACTGGCTTGACAATAGTCTCAACCGCCGTATCAACCACGCTCTGTGGCAAGTGAGGAACTGGCGCATAAGCTCCCATACCACCCGTGTTAGGGCCCTTGTCGCCGTCATAGGCACGTTTGTGGTCCTGAGCTGTTGGCATGATGTAGAACTTGTCACCATTGACAAAGGCAAAAAGTGAAAATTCCTCTCCTTCAAGGAATTCCTCGATGACCACACGCGCACCTGAATCTCCGAATTTATTGTCTAAGAGCATCTCATGAGCGGCTTCTACTGCTTGCTCGACTGTCTCGGCAACGACGACACCTTTCCCAAGTGCCAATCCATCTGCCTTGACGACGATAGGAGCGCCTTTCTCCTCGATATAAGCCTTGGCCTCCTCGAAATCTGAAAATGTGCCATAGGCTGCTGTCGGAACGTCATATTTGACCATGATTTCCTTAGCAAAATCCTTGGACCACTCCAGCTCCGCTGCAGCCCTAGTCGGACCAAAAGCCTTGAGCCCAGCTTTGTTAAAATCATCCACGATACCAGCAGCAAGGGCATCATCTGGCCCGATGAAGGTCCAAGCAATATCGTTGGCCTTTGCAAACTCAATTAACTTAGAACGTTCGGAAATAGAGATATTTACCAGTTCCAAACCATCCAGAGTCATCCCGTCATTTCCAGGAGCTACAAAGACATTTTCAACGTCTTTTGATTCAAGCAACTTCTTAGCAATCGCATGTTCACGACCACCCGAACCGACAACTAACAGCTTCATCTTTCAACCTCTTTTGCGAATTATTTACTAATATTATAACACAAACGTTCGTTTTAATCTTGTTTTGCTCCGCGTTTTTACGCAAAAAAGGAAAGAAACTGTTTTCTTTCCTTTCATTTTTTAATGTCTAAAATGTCTCACGCCTGTAAAGACCATAGTCAAGCCATATTTGTCCGCAGCTTCGATAGACTCTTGGTCACGAACCGAGCCACCAGGCTGGATGATAGCCTTAATTCCCGCTTTGGCGATTTCTTCCACGTTATCGGCAAATGGGAAGAAGGCGTCGGAAGCAAGCACAGCACCGTCAAGACGATCTTTAGCTTGTTCAATGGCGATGCGAACAGAAGCCACTCGGTTGGTTTGACCTGGCCCAACGCCAAGTGTCATGTGGTCGTTGGTCACGATGATTCCGTTGGATTTTACGTACTTGATAGCTTTCCAAGCGAACTCAAGGGCTATCGCTTCTGTCTCGGTTGGCTGGCGTTTAGTCACCACTTGCCAGTCAGCTGGGCTTTCCTTGACCACGTCTTGGTTTTGCACGAGGAGTCCACCTACCACGCCTGTGTATTCTGCTTCCACTTCGCTTGCCTCTTGAGCGTCAAATGGCAAGGCAAGTATACGCAAGTTTTTCTTTTTGTTAGTCAAAATGGCTAGCGCTTCATCCGTATAGCTTGGCGCGATGATGATTTCAAGGAAAACACCGTGCATCTTCTCAGCTGTCGTAGCATCTACCTCACGGTTAAGGACGACAATTCCACCAAAGATAGACACTGGGTCAGACTCATAAGCGTAATCCCAAGCAGTTTCGATGTCATCTGCCTGACCAATTCCACATGGATTCATATGTTTCAATGCTACAACTGTCGGATGGTCTTTGAAATCACGGATGATACGAATGGCCGCATCTGCATCGCGGATATTATTGAAGGACAATTCCTTACCGTTAAGCTGTTTCGCTGAAGCAATCGAGTAGTCAGTCGGCAAGGCTTTTTGGTAGAAGTCCGCATCCTGTTGAGGATTTTCCCCATAGCGCATAGCTTGTTTGAGGTCATAGGTCAAGGTCAGTTTTTCAGGCTTGCTTTCGCCGACCTGAGCTGTAAAATACTCTGCAATCAAGGCATCGTAAGCCGCTGTGTGGCGGAAAACCTTAGCTGCCAAACGTTGGCGAGTTTCGTAAGTCGTTTCACCATTGGCTGACAACTCGTCCAAAACCACTGCATAGTCAGCAGGGTCTACCACAACTGTCACGCTGGCGTGGTTCTTCGCTGCTGAGCGAAGCATAGACGGACCACCGATATCGATGTTTTCAACCGCATCAGCGTACGTCACATCTGGTTTGAGAATCGTTTCCTTGAAAGGATAAAGATTGACAACTACAAGATCGATGAGCTCGATCTTATTGTCCTTAGCCGCTTCCAAGTGGCTATCCAGGTCACGACGAGCGAGGAGACCACCGTGAATATTTGGGTGGAGAGTCTTGACACGACCGTCCATCATTTCTGGGAAGCCCGTCACATCATCAATTGCAATGGTCTCCACCCCAGCATTATCAAGGGTAACCTTTGTCCCACCTGTCGAGATAATCTCCCAACCGAGTTTTTTAAGTTCTTGGGCAAATTCAACAATGCCCGCTTTGTCTGAGACGCTGATTAAGGCCTTTTTCGTCATTCTATTCCTCTTTCTTTAGATCCAAGCGCATAGCGACTTCGTTATTTTCTTCTATAAATCCTGTTTCCTGAAAACCCAGACTAGTCAACAGGTGCTTCATTTTTTCATTTCCAACCACATAATCTGCGATAATATGACTGCAAGCTCTATCCATCTGAGCCTCTTTGATTAGAACTTCCAAGGCTTTTCGACCATAACCTCTTCCTTGGTACTGCTGGCCAATCATTATCCGCCAGATAAAGTATTCCGCTTCATCCTTGTCTATTTCTAGCAGGAGAAAGCCAACCACTTGCTTATCCCAATAGATTGCCATCGGAAACACATCTTCGTTTTTCCGGTAGAGCCATGCATCAGCTAAAGAGCGTACGTTTGGAGCCACGAAACGTGCTCGTTCATCAGCTTCAGATATTTTCAAATCCAGCACTGCCTGAAAACTGCTCTCATCTACCAATTTCAGTTCAATCATTTTTTCTCCTAGCAAGATTGCGCAATCAAAACTTGATTTACTTCTTACCTTCTCTCCACTCCCAAGCTATCCAGCACCTCTGGATACAACTTGTACTCTGCCTCATGAATACGAGCTTCAAAGCTTTCGATAGTATCATCAGCTAGACGTGGCACACGGACTTGTTTGATGACCTTTCCTGTATCCACACCCGAGTCCACCCAGTGAATGGTCACGCCACTCTCAGCGACACCAGCATCCCAAGCATCCTCAATCCCATGAGCTCCTGGAAATTCTGGCAGGTAGGCCGGATGAATGTTGATAATTCGACCTTCATAAGCCGCCAATAAGGTTGGGCCGACGATTTTCATATAACCCGCCAAACAAACCAAGTCAATCTGGTGCTCTTCTAATAGCTCAACAAGTGCTGCTTCGTAGTCCGCTTTGTTCTCAAACTCCTTGAGTTCAAAAGCATAGGACAGGACACCAAGCTTTTCTGCACGCTCTAGCACATAGGCGTCACGATGGTCTGAAAAGACAAACTCCACCGGAAACTCTTCAGCAATCACCTGAAAGTTTGAGCCATTACCAGAGGCAAAAACCGCTATTTTTTTCATTTGATGATGACACTTTCGTTTTCTTTCTTGACGATGCGACCAATTTCATAGACTGGTTCATCCAACAATTCCTTGACGCGATCTACATTTTCAGGGCTAACTGCCAACATGAGGCCCACACCCATATTGAAGATTTCAAACATTTCTTCGTGCTTGATTTCACCATATTTTTCAAGAGCTTTGAAAATAGGAAGCACTGGAACCTTGCTTTCCTCAATCTCAGCAGCTAGGTCATCTGCAAACATACGAGGGACATTCTCGATAAATCCACCACCTGTGATGTGGGCAATCCCGTTTACCAAGCCTTCCTTGATGAGTGGCAAGACAGCCTTGACATAGATACGAGTCGGCTCAAGCAGAACTTCCTTGAGTTTCTTGCCTTCCAATTCTGGCAAGACTTCCTCACCTGTGTAGTCGGCAAAGACACGACGGACGAGTGAGTAACCATTTGAGTGAATCCCACTTGAGGCAAGTCCGAGAAGAATATCTCCCTCTGCTACCTTTGAACCGTCAATGATTTGAGATTTTTCAGCCACGCCGACCGCAAATCCAGCCAAGTCGTAGTCATCTTCGCCGTACATACCAGGCATTTCAGCCGTTTCACCACCGATGAGGGCAGCCCCAGCCTGCACACAACCTTCTGCCACACCAGCAACGACTTGTTCTAGTTTAGCTGGTTCATTCTTCCCTGTCGCCACATAGTCGAGGAAATAGAGGGGTTCCGCACCTGCAGCGATGATATCGTTGACACACATGGCTACACAGTCCTGCCCAATCGTGTCATGCTTGTCGTACTTGATAGCCAGCATGAGCTTGGTTCCGACACCGTCAGTTCCTGAGATCAAGACAGGCTCTTTTACCCCTGTCTTTAAAAGGTCAAACATGCCACCAAAGCCACCAAGAGCTCCCATGACACCCGCACGCTCCGTACGAGCCACATGCTTTTTGATCCGCTCAACAACTTCATAACCCGCTTCAACATCAACACCCGACTGGGCGTACGCATTTTTATTTGTCATCTTCTCTTCCTTTCCTTTCATGGAGAGTCTTTATCCGTCTATTTGTAAAAACTGGTCTTATCCCCCAAACTTCTACGATATTCTTCCTCATAGTCGTAGAGAGGAGTTGGGTAGTCTCCATCAAAATAAGCGACACAGAGACCACCATTCGGCGCATCTGTTTCGATGCCGATAGAATCAATCAAGCCATCAATCGAAAGATAGGTCAGGCTATCCGCACCAATGATTTGGCGAGTTTCTTCGACTGTATGATTAGCCGCGATCAGCTCCTGACGCGTCTGGATATCAATCCCGTAAAAACATGGATAAGCTAGCGCTGGACTACCAATGGCAACGTGAACTTCAGACGCACCTGCTTCTTTCAAAAGCTGAACAATACGGCGAGAGGTCGTCCCACGAACAATGGAATCATCAATCATCACCACACGTTTTCCTTTAACGACACCCGAAACAGCAGACAGTTTCATCCGCACCCCTTGCTCCCGCAATTCTTGAGTCGGTTGGATAAAGGTGCGTTGGGTGTATTGGTTTTTGATGAGACCCATTTCATTTGGCAGACCTGATTCTTCTGCAAATCCCATAGCTGC
This sequence comes from Streptococcus oralis, assembly GCA_963554735.1. GTDB lineage: Bacteria > Bacillota > Bacilli > Lactobacillales > Streptococcaceae > Streptococcus > Streptococcus oralis_CX. The sequence goes on along the minus strand of CAUVSV010000008.1, from coordinate 13,040 downwards.
GCTAAGTGAGGAATTTGGCACACCAACCACGATATCCGCTTCGTGCTTAAATTCACGCGCTAATTGGGCCCCCATACGTTTGCGAGCTGTATGGACATTGACCCCATGGATATTAGAGTCAGGGCGAGCAAAATAGATATACTCCATAGAACAAATCGCCAACTGGGTATCATTCGTATAGCTATCATACTGAATCCCATTGTCATCCACGATTACAATTTCCCCTGGTTTTACATCGCGAATCCACTCAGCACCGATGACTTCAAAGGCACAGGTTTCAGACGAAACCACCACCGCTCCGTTTGCCATTTTTCCGATAGAAAGCGGACGGAAGCCATTAGGATCAAGCGCAGCAATCAACTTATCCTCAAACAGCAGGATATAAGCAAAGCCACCTTTGACAAGGCTGAGCGCCTCCTTGATTTTGCCCATTAGACTTGGATTGTGACTACGACGAATGAGATGAGCCAAGATTTCCGAGTCCGAAGTTGAGCTGAAAATCGCTCCTCTTTGTTCCAATTCTTGCTTGAGAGATTCTGCATTGGTCAGATTCCCATTATGAGCCAAACCAAACTGCATATCATGAAAACGGAAGAGGAAGGGCTGGATATTGTCTACAGAAGCTTCTCCCGCAGTCGCATAACGCACATGCCCAATCGCTCCAGTCCCTGTCAATTTATCCAAATTAGCAGGATTTTTGAAGACTTCTGATAAAAGCCCCATATCACGATGGCGCTTCAATTGTCCATGATCATTGGAGAGGATTCCTGCCCCCTCTTGCCCACGGTGCTGAAGACTGTGGAGCCCAAAATAGGTTAATTTAGCAGCATCTGGATGTCCCCAGATACCGAAAACACCACATTCTTCATTAAGAGATTTTACTTCGTATGTCATTTTTTATACCTTTTATTTCCCTGTGAAATAACGCACAGCCGACGCGAACAGGTGCTGGTCCTTATTTCCTGGAATATTTTGGAAAAGACCATCTTCATAACGTTCTGAGTGTCCCATTTTACCGATGATTTGACCATTCTTGCTAGTAATTCCTTCGATGGCATTTACAGAACCATTTGGATTGTACTTAGAGTCCATACTTGGTTTGCCGTCAAAGTCAACGTATTGGCTAAAGATTTGACCATTGTCACGGAGCTCCGCAAATTCCTCAGCCGTCACGACAAACTTCCCTTCACCGTGCGATACTGGAATGGCGTGGATATCGCCCACTTGCACTCCAGCCAACCATGGCGAGTTAGTATTGGCAATCCGAGTTTCCACCATCTTAGCCACGTGCTGGTTGGCATCATTGTAGAAGAGGGTTGGACTAGTACCGCTGGCATCCTCGAAGTTTCCGTATGGAAGAAGACCTGATTTGACCAAGGCTTGGAATCCATTACAGATACCGATAATCAAGCCACCACGAGCGATAAAGCTATCAATAGCTACACGCACTTTTTCATTAAGCAGGATGTTGACAATAAACTTAGCTGATCCATCTGGCTCGTCCGCAGCTGAGAATCCACCTGCAAAGAAGAGGATATTAGCCTTGCTAATGTTGTCAACCATGGTTTCAACTGACTTGACAATAGCTTCTTCATTCAAGGTCACAAATGGCACCAAGTTGACCTCTGCACCCTCTTTTTCAAAGGCCTTGGCTGAGTCATATTCTGAGTTGGTTCCTGGGAATACTGGGATGTAAACCACAGGTTTTTCAATAGTTTCTTTAGCTTTAATGACTGTCTCAGAAGCGATAGCTGGCACTGCTTCTAGTTCAGTTGCTTGGGCAAATTCAGTTGGGTAAACTTCTTCCAGTTTTCCTTGGAAAGCACTGTCAAGCTTGTGTCCATCTAGCTTCACACCGTTGACAAGGAGTGTAAAGTTGGCACTTGTTTGTCCAATCTTCCCCACTCCAATGATTTCTTCAGGAGAGGTGAAGACAAATCCACCTAATTGAGCTGTCAAAGCCGTTTCAAGTTCAGGCAAGGTTACCTCTGCACCAATATGATTTCCAAAGGTAGCAAGAGCCAAACTTTCAATAACACCACCATATTTAACAGCTGATGCAGATGTTACTTTGTGGTAAGCTTGGATGGCTTCAAATTGAGCAAAGTTTTGCTTAATTAAATCAAAATCAATCTCTGCAGAGAGGGCTTGACCAGGAATGTAGTAGATGTTTTCACCAGCAGTCTTGAACTCAGGAGAAAGAACTTTACGGCTATCTGCCGTCGTCACCCCAAAGGCAACCAAGGTTGGCGGTACGGTCAATTCTTCAAAGGTGCCAGACATAGAGTCCTTACCACCGATAGATGGCAAGCCAAGCTGGATTTGTGCTTCGATAGAGCCTAGAAGAGCTGCTACTGGCTGACCAAAACGCTCTGCTTGTTTATCCATGCGTTCGAAATACTCTTGATAAGAGAAGCGAGCCTTGGACCAGTTTGCACCAGCAGCCACCAAACGAGCAGTCGCTTCGATTACTGCATAGGCAGCACCGTGGTATGGAGACCATTCTGCTACATAAGGGTTAAAACCTTGAGCCATGACTGACGCAGTGTGAGTCACACCGTGTTGGACTGGCAACTTTTGCACAGAAGCTTCAGTTGGTGTGAGTTGGTAGCGACCACCAAGTGGGTGATTGACCGTTGAACGACCGACCGAACAGTCAAAGATGGTTTGCAATCCTTTTTGACTCGCATGGTTGAGATCAGATAGAACCGCAAGGGTATCTGCTTCAAGTGTGTCAGTACTTGTTGTGCGTTCTTCTGGGAGTTTGACATCCTTGTCCACAACCTTGGCATCAACGACTACGCGCACACCGTTTGTATCAAGGAAGCGACGTTCCAAGTCGACGATGGTTTCACCATTCCAGTGCATGACTAGATTTGGTTTTTCAGTCACTGTCGCAACCACAACAGCATCAATATTTTCTTTGTTACATTCTGCAACGAAAGCATCTACGTCTTCAGGACGCACCACAACTGCCATCCGTTCTTGTGATTCAGAGATAGCAATTTCGGTTCCATTCAAACCTTGGTATTTAAGAGGAACCTTGTTGAGGTCAATTTCAAGACCATCTGCCAATTCACCGATGGCCACACAGACACCACCTGCTCCAAAGTCGTTGGACTTCTTGATGAGACGAGTGACATCGCCATTACGGAAAAGGCGCTGAATCTTACGTTCTTCGATGGCATTTCCCTTTTGAACCTCAGCACCGGCAGTCTCTACAGACTCAACTGTCTGAACCTTAGAAGAACCTGTCGCACCACCGACACCATCACGTCCAGTCTTCCCACCGAGAAGGATAATGACATCACCAGCTTCTGGTTTTTCACGGACTACATTGCCCTTAGGAGCAGCACCAACAACGGCACCTAGCTCCATACGTTTAGCTACAAATCCTGGGTGGAAGTACTCACGAACATAGGTCGTCGCAAGCCCAATCTGATTACCATATGAAGAATAGCCATGAGCTGCTGTCTTAGAAATGACTTGTTGTGGCAATTTACCAGCACGCGTTTCCGAAATCGGTGCTGTAATGTCTCCAGCACCTGAGATACGCATGGCTTGATAAACGTATGAACGTCCTGACAACGGGTCACGAATGGCTCCACCGATACAAGTAGCCGCTCCACCAAATGGTTCGATTTCTGTTGGGTGATTGTGGGTTTCATTTTTAAACATGAGAAGCCATGGCTCTTTTACTCCATTCACATCCACCTCGATTTCAACCGAGCAGGCATTAATCTCGTCAGACACTTCCATGTCATTCAAACGCCCATTGGCACGCTCATAACGACCGAAAATAGTCGCCATATCCATCAAGGTTTGTGGTTTTTCAGAACGACCTAACTCCTCACGCATGGCAATATACTTGTCATAAGTCGCTTGTAATTGATTTTGGAATTTAGAAGCTGAGAAATCAATCTGTTTCAACTCTGTCTCAAAAGTTGTGTGACGGCAGTGGTCAGACCAATAAGTGTCCAAAACCTTGAGCTCAGTCTCAGTCGGCACACGCCCGATTGACTTGAAATAGTCTTGGATAAAGAGCAAATCATCCACTTCCATAGCCATCCCTTGCTCAGCCTTGTAGCGGGCAAAGTCTTCTGCTGTGTAGCTTTCAAAGAAGGTCAATTTAGGAATGGTCTTGTCTGACTCTGAAAATTCCTGCTTGGCAATCCCTGTCGTGATATCCTTGAAACGAGAATCCACTGGATTGAGCAGGTAGTTCTTGACCGCTTCCAACTCAATCGCATCAATATCTTTATTAACCAAGTACAATTGTGCTGTGTTGACCGTCACGTCACTCGAACTTCCCAGCAAAAGTAAAGCTTCCTGTGAGGAAGCTGCACGCTGGTCAAATTGACCAGGCAGGCTTTCGATAGCAAAGAAAGCATAATTGGCAAGATCCGCTTGCACAGCCGCTTCATCCAAGACATGGTCTGTCACCTGCTCAGAGAAGATATGCTTCTCAGCAGACGCAAACAAGTCCTCTGCCAAATCAAAGACATCATAAACTTGCACAATGCGAATACTTTTCAAAGTTGACAATCCCAAGTTGTGCTGGAGTTCCCTTACCAAACTCTCTGACTTGACCTGAAAATCAGCCTTTTTCTCAACAAAAATACGTTTATCCATCAATTCTTATTCCTTTATTTCAGCTCTTACAATGTTCCCAACGACTTCTAGGTTGTTATTTTAGTTCTTGCAGCTTTTCCCAGACAATCTCGTAAACATCCGTCAATTCACCCAAGCCACGGCGGAAAACATCCTTGTCCATGTGGTTGCCATCTGCATCCCACAAACGGCAGTTATCTGGTGAAAACTCGTCTGCCAAGATAATCTTGCCATCCTTGTCAAAACCAAACTCTAGCTTAAAGTCAATCAATTTAAGGCCAATCTCAGCAAACCAAGCTTTCAAGAGCTCATTGATACGACGGGTTTCTTCCTTCAAGTAAGCAATCTGCTGGTCATCTGCAATTTTAAGGAATTTCACATGCTCGTCATTGATAAAGGGATCATCCAAATCATCATTTTTATAGTAAAATTCGACAATCGGAGTCTCAAATGCGATACCTTCTTCTACGCCAAAACGTTTTGAAAAGGAACCAGCCGTGTAGTTGCGAAGCACGACTTCCAAAGGAATAATCTCAACCTTTTTATTGAGCTGTTCCGTGTCTGAAATTTTCTCCACAAAGTGAGTCGCTACACCAGCCGCATTTAATTTCTCAAAAATAAAAGATGAAATCTGATTATTTAACACTCCCTTGCCTGCAATCTGCTCCTTCTTGACACCGTTGAAGGCAGTTGCCTGGTCCTTGTAAGTTGAAATAATGAGATTTTCATCCTCAGTTGTATAGATATCCTTGGCTTTTCCCGAATAGATCAGTTGTTTTGACATTTTAAAGTTCGCCTTTCGTTTTACTTGAGCACATTCTACCACAAAAGCATGAAAAATTCAAGGTTTTTACGAATAAATAACGTTTTTCTAGTTTAAGCGTAAAGAAAAAACTGCAAGATGGGCTCTTCTTACAGTTTTAAAATCATTTATCCTCTGAAAAACACGAATATTACCCTTTATTCAAAAATTGATCCCAAAAATATCGGAGATAGCTTTTCTTTCCTGTAATCATCTGCAGGCGGCCTTCTAAACCATAGCGAAGTGTTGCAGCCTGCTCAGAAGTCAGATGGGTCTCCGCCTCAATTTTAAAGAAATTTCCTTGTTCAGTCTTTGTAGCTGTCGCATCAATACTTGTAATCGTAGAATCCAGGAAAATTTGATTCTTCGCATCATTAGTCGTAGTATAACGGACAGAGTCCCCAATCTTGACTCTAGCAACATCTTTTGAACTGAGATAGGCTGTGAGTTTAGTTTTTCCTTCTTTTTCCAAGGATGGATAGAGTTGGGCTAGCAGGGTTCCTTCTGCGACCATCGTAGATTCACTGGTCTCAGGATTAAGGTGAAGCACCCCATCCTCACTTGCTGTAATCTTCCCTTTATCTAGGAGACCTCCTTGAACCTTCTTACCCGATTCCGCCTCCAAAATTTTCTGATCTAGAAGAGTTAATTCCTGACCGACTTTAACTAGGTGCTGAGATTTGAGCGATTCCAGTTGACTATCTAGTCCCGTTGCGTAGGCTTGTTGAGCTCCAGAACCCGCATATTGTACACGATAGGTAGCTAAACTAGACTCTAGCTGGGCAATTTGTGCATCCACCTGTGCAATAACTTGTGATTTAACTTGCGAATCATCTCCAGCTTGGTTTTTATAGGTCTGGTAAAAAGAGTAGGCTGGATTCTGACTATCCAGTTGATCTCCTTTTTCAATCGCTGACTTGGCTGTTTTGTAGTCTCGGATTTTATCCTCTGTTTGGCTGATAAGATTGCCAATCTCAGCCTGGCTCTGACTTGCTGCCGCATTTTGAGAGGAGATGCTGGCATTTTGTTGAGAAACATTACTTCTTAGACCATTCGCTTGGCTGAGATAATCTCGAAACATCTCCTGGTAACCAAACTTATCTGCCTCTGGAAATTGATCACTCCCCTCTTTCAAACTGGATTGCAAATACCCCAACTGTTTTTTTTGATCCTTTAGCATCTCCAATTGACTGGCATATGCTTCAACCTGGACTGCCTCTGCCCCTTGCTGGTACTCAATGAGTAGTTCCCCTTGCTTGACCAACTTGTTTTCTTCCAGATAGTTGACCACAATGCGTTGATTGCTAGTCGACTGGATGTTGGCAATGATCCGACTAGGTTCGACGGTAGCTCTAGTAGACAAACTAATCTCTTTCTCAGCAAAGACTGCAAATCCAAACAGAAACACGAGCAGAAGCGACATGGGTAAAATCACGCGACTGGAAAAATTATGGTAACGACGATGGTAAAACTCCGCACTTTCTAAAAATTCTGGTTTCATCTTCTCCTCTTTCTAGCTATTGACCAAATGGGCGTAAAATTCACCTCGGGCAAGCAAGTCCGCATGGTTGCCTTCTTCGACAATCCTGCCCTGATCCAAAACAACAACCTGCTCTGTTCGCTCAGCAATGGTCAAGCGGTGAGCAATGAAAATCAAGGTCTTGTCTAAAGCCATGAGATTATCCACAATCCGCTTCTCTGTCAAGATATCCAGACTGCTGGTCGCCTCGTCCAATATCAGAACAGGTGCACCCGTTAAAAGAGCACGCGCCAAAGCGATTCGTTGTCGTTGCCCCCCAGAAATACCTGCCCCATCCGAAGTCAATTCTGTCTGATAATTCAGCGGCATCCGCTCGATATCCTCCCGAATCTCAGCCAATTCGACTGCTCGTAGGATATCTTCCTGTGTCGTCCCCTCCTTGGCTCCAAGGAGAAGATTCTCCAAAATCGTTCCGTTAAAGACATAGGGCTGTTGAGGTAGATAATTGATGTACTGGCGCAAGGCTTTTTTATCAATCTGATTGAGATTGACACCACCCAGACTAATCTCTCCCTGACTAGGGTCGTAAAAATTAACCATCATCTTGGCCAAGGTGGTCTTACCCGAACCTGAAATCCCCACGAAAGCCATCTTAGACCCTTGCGGAATGGTCAAATTGATATCCGACAAGACGTCACGACCATAGCCATACTTATAGTGAACCTGCTTAAAGGTCATATCTCCCTTCATCATACTCAGATCTTCTACCGTTTTCTTCTCCTCAAACTCCGAAGCTACCAGATAAACCTCATTTAAGCGATTATTGGCAACCTGCGCTGTCTGAAGTTTGGTTTGTAGATTGATGATATTTTCCAAAGGATTGGTAAAGTAAACAAGCAAAGTATTATAGGTAATCAATTGGCCCAAACTCATCTTGCCATCCATGACCAGAACAGCTCCCATCCAGAGAACGGCAACATTGAGCAGGAGCTGAGCAACTTTTTTCAGTGCCTTTTGATGGCTTTCTGCCCGACTGTAGGTAAAGGATTTTTTCAGATAAGTTACAAATTCCTTATCAATCTTTTGATAGCGTGAACTTTCACTGGTCAAAGATTTAATGGTCTCAATACCGTTGATGTCCTCGATGATAGAAGAAGACAGAACCGCGTTAGCTTCCATGGTATCACGATTCATCTTTTCAAAAGGCTTCATAAAGGCAAAGATAATCGCTGTATAAATGGGAAGTGCAAGCAGACTAATGAAAAAGAGCGTCATATTTTGTGAAAACAGGACAAGCGAGATAATCAAAATCGTCGACACATCTAGGAAAATCGACAGAATGGTCGAAGCTAGCGCGTCGATGATACTGTTAGCATCTGTAAAACGAGACACGATTTCCCCTGTCCTGCGTGTCGCGAAAAAGGACATCGGCAGGTGAAAAATATGCTTGATGTAGGACAAAATCACGTCAATCGATAAGCGTTGCCCAAGGATCAGTAGGAGATACTCCTGGGCATAAGACAAAATTTGCTGGAGAATATAGACGATGACCAGCCCAATAGAGATAATACCCAGTGTCGAGCGCATCTGGTCTGGTACGTAACTGTCAATGATGGACTGAAGGTAGTAGGAACCCACAATATTGATTAAGGTTACCAAGAGTGTCGCTAGGACAATATTGGTAATTAAGCCACGCTGTTTGAGTAAAATTGACAAGAAGGATAGGAGCCCTTGTTTTTTCTCCCTGTGGGGTTTATAGTTTGGAGACGGAGCCATAAAGAGACTGACTCCTGTCCATTCTTGAGCAAATCGCTCACGGGAAATCTTGGTCAGCTTGACACCAGGATCTGGATCAGCGATATGGATGTGCTTTTTATCCTGACCTGTCACCACATAATAGTGGAGCAATTTCCCTTCCTTGAGCACATGGGCTACAAAAGGAAAAGTCAAATCAGGCAGATCAAAGAGCGTCATATCTGCCTTGATAGCCCGCGTTTCAAAACCAATTTCCTCTGCCACTTTTACAAGACCCAAAGCCGTCGTCCCATCCATGGTCGTCTTAGCTAATTCTCGTAGATGAGCTAAGGAGTAATAACTACCATAGTAGCCAAATACCATGGCCAAGGAAGCCACGCCACAATCCATCTGATCCACTTGGGGACGATAGTGCCTTTTCCCAAATTTCATATCCATCTCCTTTTTCTAATAATCTCTTAAAAACTTTGTAAGACTATTTTAACCAAACAAGGATAAAAACAGGAAAATATTCCTAAATAAACTATTTTTACGCCTAAAACGCACTTTCAAAAGCATAAACTATCATTTAAATGTAAAAAGCAGAACAAAAGTTCTGCCTGCTTAAAGTAACCGTTAAAAAATGAATGCCTAGAAATAAACTATTCTGAAATGATATTTCTATAAAGTAAGATAAATGTCATCAAGAATGATGAAATCGTAGGTATATCAAAATATTCAAACCACGTAGGTAGATTTATTTTGTTTATATTAGCCACCTCTCGCTGCTGACTGATAACCATTATAGGCACCCCAAGCTAGGAGTCCGAGAGAAACAATTCCTCCACCAACGAAAAGTAGCACTCCTCCGCCATCTACTTCTTGTAGTTCAAGATCGCTTAAAGTTGGATAGTTTTGTTCCAACGTTTGTAAATTTAACATATTTCCTCCTTCATTTTACTAATAAAAATTAATGTTCTTTCAACATACCCACAATAATCATTAATACACTCAAGAAAAACGCAGATAGCAGTCCTTTAGTAGTACTATTAAAAAAAGGTCTGTCAAAAACAAAATAATTATATGCAGATAATCCTAAACCAATAGCAGTTACTACTATCGTAATAACGAATAGTATAATCCAAAATGTTTTTTTGCTCATATTTATCAAAAATTATGGATGAGTAATATAATAGAATGTTTTGCCAGCAGCTTCACCAACTTGGTAAATTCCCCAACCAATTGCGATACCTACAGAGACCATCTCCCAAGCAATCCCCCCATTCACATCCATCAACTCTTCTTCTGTAAGAGCTACAAAGTTCTGTTCCATGTTGTCAAAATTTGTCATCTTTTTTCTCCTTATTTTTTCTATATATTTAATCTTTAACCTCTAAGCCACTTAAATAGCTAGATTGGGTAAATTACTGAAATCATTTTCTTCTCTCCTTCCTTTTCTTCTCACTTATCTATTCGAGAAGTGATTTAAAATGAACAGGTAAATTTCATTTATTTTAAATACCATTTGATCAACCATGGCAATAAGATTGGTAAATACATCGCGTAATCTCCTTCCCTTTTTCCTTACCTATCTATTCGAAAAAACAATTCGAAAATGAACAATTCATTCATTTTTATTTTAAAAACCACTTAATAAACCACGGATAAAAACCGGTCACATACATAAACGTTCCTCCTTTTTCTTTCTCATCTCTTTATTCGCAATTTCTACTAAAAGTTTCTCTTTTTTCCGCAAATAAAAAAACAACATGACTTGCATGTTGCTTTTGGCTATTTTTTATCTTTAATAATTGCTACTACATCCGCTACACTTTGAAGTTGATCGATTTCCTCATCAGTGATTTCGATACCAAATTCATCTTCTAGTGTCAAGACAAACTCCATCAAATCCACTGAGTCCGCATCTAGATCGTCTTTCAAACTCAAAGCCTCTGTTACGGCAAAGTCTTCTCCCTGTCGCTCTTGGATAATGGTTACAATACGGTCAAAAATTTCTTTTTCTGTCATCTTTTTTTATTCTCCTGAAAATTCACGCGCAGTCTGAGCAACTACGTCTGTTTCTAGCATGGTACGAATCTGACGAATCGTACTGTACACAGCCTTGGCATCACTTGAGCCATGGGTTTTTACAACTGGCGCCTTGACACCAAACAAAACTGCTCCTCCAACATCTGAATAGTTAAGCTGTGTCTTCAACCCCCTAAGACTATCCTTAAGAAGTAGAGCACCTAGCTTCGCTCGAAGGCCACCACCCGTAATAGCATTTTTAAGTAAGCCCATGATTCCCAAAGCTGTACCTTCGATGGATTTTAGAACAGCGTTTCCCGTGAAACCATCTGTTACGACAACATCCGCAACGCCATTCATCAGATCACGCGCTTCCACGTTTCCGACAAAGTTCAAACTTTGATCAGCTACTAGCAAGTCGTATGTTTCCTTACGAAGCGGATCTCCCTTGCTGCTTTCTGTCCCATTGTTGAGCAAACCAACACGTGGTTTCGAAATCCCACGAACATTTTTCGCATAGAAGGAACCTAGGACAGCGTATTGGTGCAGATGATGGGCTGTATTTTCTGCATTGGCTCCAAGGTCTAGCATGTCAAACCCTTTTCCATCGATGGTCGGCAAGGTCGACATGAGTCCTGGACGATCGATATTCTTGATACGACCCACAATGAAGAATCCTGCTGCCAACAAGGCACCTGTGTTCCCAGCAGAGAGGACAGCGTCTGCTTCTCCCTCTTTAACAGCCTTAGCTGCCAATACCATGCTGGCATTTTTCTTCTTACGGATAGCTTTTGTCGGCTCATCGTCTGAGTTGATTTTCTCATCCGTATGGATAATGCTGACGCGCTCTGTCGCTGTTAGATATTGCTTAATCTTACTTTCATCTCCGTAGAGTTGAATCTCAATATCTGAAAAGTCAGCTAGGGCTTGATTGACACCCTCAACGATGGCTTGAGGTGCGTAATCGCCCCCCATAGCATCTACTGCAATTTTTTTCATTTGTTTTCCTCTTTTAGTAATTGTCCCCAGTCTGCTAGGGAATCAATAAATTTCTTTGATTTTAGGTGAATCCCAACGTACTCTTCGTAGAGTTGATCCATAAATTGGCGTAGCTCTTGCTTGATTTCTGCCTTAAGCGAAATGGTCTCCAAGGTTTCAAAATCAATGGCTTGAAATTGATTGAGCAGATAAGGGATATTGGGATTCAGATGGCAACGTTTCTCGTCCTCATGGTAATGGTCTGGACAGAGGCAGGCTCCATATTTGAAAGAAAAGTCAAAGGCCTGACCAACCCGATGGCAAAAGACACACTCATTAAAATTAAGGCTGATTCCAAATCGAGTCAAGATTTGAATTTCAAAAATATTGGTTAAGACCTGATAATCTATGCCTGCTTCCATCAACTCCAGAGTCTTCTTCAAGAAAGCAAACAAGGGAGCATCCTGCTGATTATCCTGCAAACTAGCATCTGCAAGGGCTGCCACATAGGTAGCATAGGCCATGACAAAGAGATCACTATTAATCTTGGGAAAGGTCATCACCTCATGGTAGTCCTCGATGTAGCTAAGCCCGTCATCATTGATGCGCAAGAGAAATCGTGCCAACACCAAGGGCTGAATAACGGGAGCTAGTTTGGACTGGCCAGCGTGTTTGACGAAAAACATACGCTTGCCCGCCTGCTCGGTAAAGATCTTGACTAGCTTGTCATCTTCACGAAAGTTACGATTGTAGAGTACGAGACCTTGACTCGTGATAGACTGAATCATGCTTCTCTCATGTACTCCTCAAGCCGTTTCATGGCCTCTCTGATCGTTTCCATGCTGGCTGCATAAGACAGACGCACATAGCCTTCTCCGTAACGTCCAAAGGCTGCACCAGGGATAAAGGCAACAGCCTTCTTATAGGCAAAATCCTTCAAAAAAGCAAAAGAGTCTTGATTGTAGCCCGCTGGAATCTTAGCAAAGATATAGAAGGCACCGTCTGGTTTGATAATCTCAAAACCAAGAGCTGTCATCTTTTCGATAATATAATCACGACGCTGGATGTATTCCTTCTTCATAGGCTCTGCGTCGTTTTTACCAGCGGTCAAAGCCTCCACCGCAGCATGTTGAGCCATAGTGTTTGCAGCAGTAACCAAATATTGGTGACTCTTGATTAACTGTGCTGTGAAAGCTGCAGGAGCAAAGATAAAGCCTAAACGCCAACCTGTCATAGCATGCGATTTAGACAAGCCATTGATAATAATAGCCTGGTCTCTCAGCATAGTTCCCAGAGATACATGGGCTTCCCCTGTATAGGTCAATTCTGAGTAAACCTCATCACAGATCACAAAAATCTCATACTTGCGTAAAACGTCTGCCAAGGCTTCCAACTGCTCCCGACTAT